>JBJTXX010000370.1:0-13483 GCA_046082485.1 Actinomycetota bacterium | reverse complement strand
CAAGCCGCGACAGATGTCGGGTGGCCAGCAGCAGCGTGTTGCCGTGGCCCGTGCTCTGGTGAACCGGCCGAGCGTGCTGCTGCTCGACGAGCCGCTCGGTGCGCTCGACCGCAAGCTGCGCGAGGAGATGCAGATCGAACTGAAGCTGCTGCAGAGCCAGTTGGGCATCACCTTCATCTTCGTCACCCACGACCAGGAAGAGGCCATGAGCATGAGCGACCGCATCGCCATCATGCTCGACGGCCACATCGAGCAGCTCGCCGACCCCGAGACCGTGTACGAGCGACCGGCGTCGGCATTCGTCGCCGGCTTCATCGGCCGCAACAACTTCTGGACCGGAGCCTCGACCGGTGAGGGTGTGCGCACCGACGACGGCAACGTCTTCGTCGTGTCGCGGCCGGAGGAACACGTGCCGATGGGCGCGGCAGCACTTGCCGCCATCCGGCCCGAGAGTTTCGTGCTGCACGCCAGCGACCCCGGTGCCAGCACCAACGTGCTCGCCGGCACCGTCGCCGGCGTGTCGCACTTCGGTGACACGCTGCAGTACGTGGTGCGCACCGGTGACCGCACGGTCATCGTGCTCACGCCGCGAGCGCAGGCAGTGCGCCTGCACGTCGATGACCCGGTGTGGGCCACGTGGTCCGCCGACGACGTGTACATGTTCTCTGCTGCCCAGGCCGACCTCATCCTCGAGGAACAGGCATCCGAGGCGGCCGACTAGTCCGTGAACAACCACAGCAACAAGGGGGAGACCCGATGACCAAGCCCAATGAACCGATGCGCATGCTGGCGCCCACCAGCTTCCGCCAGGCGCTGTCGCGCCGGGCGCTGTTCCAGATCGGCGGCGCTGCCGCGGGCCTCGCAGTGATCGCCGCTGCCTGCGGCGACGATTCCGCCAGCCCGGCCACCACAGGCGGCTCGGGTGGCACCGGCGGCGGTGGCAGCGACCTGCTCAGCCAGTACAGCAACGTCGTCAACAAGTCGAGCGGCCAGTTGGCCATGTTCACCTGGGGTGACTACAACGACCCCGAACTGATCGGCGCCCTGGCCGACAGCGCCGTCGGCATCACCACGAAGGTCGACTACTACCCGAGCAACGAGGACCTGATCACGAAGCTGTCGGCCGCCAACGGCAACAGCGGTTTCGACATCGTGGTGCCCACCGGCCCGTACATCCCGCAGATGGTCGAGAAGGGCCTGCTGCAGAAGCTCGACCCGTCGAAGCTGCCGAACATGGCGAACGTCGACCCGCTGTACATGAGCATGGACTGGGACCCGGGCAACGAGTACTCGGTCTGCAAGGACTGGGGCACCACCGGTTGGCTCTACAACAAGACGGTGATCACCAAGGAGATCAAGACCTGGAGCGACTTCTTCGACGCCACCGCCGGTGAGGGCAGCGGCCGCACCTCATGGCTCGACACCGCGCCGAACGTGTGCGGCCCGTACTTCTGGGCGAACGGCATCAACTGGACCACGGAGAAGACCGAGGACCTCGCCGCTGCCGAGGAGTTCCTGGTGGGTCTCGCCAAGCACGTGAAGGCGTTCGACAGCTATCCCAGCTCGGCCCTCGCCGAGGGCGCCTACGACCTGTCGATGGCGTGGAACGGTGACGCCCGTCAGGCGTACTTCCGCATCGCCGACGCCGGTGGGAACCCCGACGACTGGGTGTGGGGCCTCGGTGCGCCCGCCACCGAGCTCTGGCAGGACCACTACAGCATCCCGACAGGTGCCCCGAACCCCGACGCCGCGCACGCCTGGATCAACTGGCTGCTCACGCCGGAGATCAGCATCAAGGACCTGCAGTACCACGGCTACCACAGCGGCATGAAGCAGATCGACAAGCTCATCGCCGAACTGGCACCCGACCTGCAGCGCGCCGACATGATCTTCTTCGCCGAGGAACAGGTGAAGACGATGCAGACCGGTGCCGTGAACTCGGCCCAGGACCGCCTCGTTGCGATCCTCGACAAGATCAAGGCCGCGGCGGCCGGCTGAGCCTGCAGTGACGGCCGTTCACGCTCCGAACGCCCGACGGTGGCGGGGCCCCAAGTGGGGCCTCGCCATCCCGTCGTTCGTCTGGTACACGCTGTTCTTCGTCGTGCCGATCGCGATCATCGTGATCTATTCCTTCGGGGCGAAGGACTCTTCGAAGCTGGTGCCGGTCGACTTCTCGAACCTCAGCCTCGAGAACTACCGGAACGTGTTCACGGCCGACTTCTTCGACGTCTTCCGGGCTACGCTCGAGATCGCGGTGCTGGCGACGCTGCTGTGCCTGGTGATCGGCTTCCCGGTCTCGTACTTCATCGCGTTCAAGGTCAGCGAGAAGTGGCGGGCCATCCTGCTCGGGCTGATCGTGATCCCCAGTTTCACCAGCTTCCTGATCCGTACCATCGCGTGGCGCATCCCGTTGTCGGCGAACGGCGAGTTCTCGAAGTGGCTGCTCGACATCGGCATCATCTCGGCACCGCTCGACGTGCTGGGCACCCGCACCGCGGTGTTCCTGGCGATCGTCTACAACTACGTCGGCTTCATGGTGCTCCCGATGTTCGTGGCGCTCGACCGCATCGACCCCTCCCTGCGCGAGGCCTCCAAGGACCTCGGCGGCACGCGGGTCTCGACCTTCTGCTCGGTCACGATGCCCCTGTCGGGCCCCGGCGTGATCGCCGGCGTGCTGCTGACGTTCATCCCGATGTGCGGCGACTACGTCACCGCGACGGTGCTCGGCGGCGCCAAGGGCTACATGGTCGGCTCGCTGATCGACAGTCAGTTCCGCGGCTCGCAGAACTGGCCGCAGGGCTCTGCCATGGCGGTGCTGATGATCGTGATGGTGCTGCTCAGCCTGGTGCTGTTCGCAGGGATCCTGTGGTTGTTGCGCAAGGGCTTGTTCCTGCTGCGGCCGCTCGTCGACGCCTGGCGCAGCCGCCCCCGCAGGCCCGCCAAGCCCAGCCGCCTCCCCGACGTCGTGAAGCCGGTGCTGGCCGGTTGGGCGGCGCTGGTGCTGCTGTTCCTGCTCATCCCGATCTTCCTCGTGGTGCGCCACTCGTTCAACGCCGGCCCCTCGTTCTCGGTCTGGAGCGGCAGGTACAGCACCGTCTGGTGGGGCGGCGCTCCCGGCCGCACGCAGAGCGGTCAGCCGATGATCGGTCTGTTCGACTTCGGGCGCGCCGGCCCGATGCTGGTGCGTTTCGTGGTGATCATCGCCGCTGGGTTCCTGCTGCCCCGGGTGATCAAGCTCGTACGCGGCGACGTGAACCGGCACCTGGCCCGCTGGTCCACCCTCGTGGCGTTCGGCCTCGCCGTGATCGTGAACGGTGCGATGACCGACTGGTACCTCGACATCTTCCAGCAGGCCGGCCCCGGTGAGGGCCTGCGCGGCTCGTTCCTCGCGGCCTTCGGCGCCACGATCATCTCGGTCACCATCGGCGGTCTCTGCGGTGTGGCGCTTGCCCGGCACCCGGGCAAGTGGGCCAAGGTGATGATGGCACTGCTGTTCCTGATCCTCGTGACGCCCGAGATCATGGACGCCATCGCCTTGGCCGGCTGGATGCAGAGCATCGGCGGGCCGTTCACCAGCGACACGCTCGGTGTGCCGTTCGGCATGCTGCGCCTCTGGGTGGGCCAGTCGCTGTACGCGAGTGCCGTGGTGACGCTCATCGTGCGGGCCCGTCTGGCGGGCCTCGACGAATCGCTGGAGGAAGCGGCCGCCGACCTGGGCGCACCGCCCCGCACGGCGTTCCGCCAGATCACCCTGCCGCTGATCAGTTCTGCGCTCATCGCCGGTGGTCTGCTGTCGTTCACCCTGTGCCTCGACAACACCATCATCTCGTCGCTGATCAGCGGCGCCTCGAGCACCTTCCCTGTCTCGCTGGTGAGCGCCACCAAGAGCGAGATCAAGCCCTTCTGGGGCGTGGGCGCCACCGTGCTGTTCGTGATGACGATGGCGTTGCTGGCCTTCGTGGCCAATGTGCTGCGCAAGTCGGGCGAGTCGTCGTCGCAGATCGCGGCCACACTCGGCGGCGGCGGCTGACCCGACCCGTATGCGCGTCGTTGTCGTCGGGGCCGGGTTCGCCGGCATGCGCTGTGCGCTGCGTCTTCGCGCCGCGGGAGCCGATGTCGTGGTGATCGAGGGTGGCCAGCGCCCGGGTGGCAGGGTGCGCACGATGCACGCGCCGTTCGTGCAGGGCCAGTACTCCGAGAGCGGCGCGGAGTGGGTCGACACCATCCACAGCCGCCTGCTCGAACTGCTGGACCGCTATGGCGTGTCGTTGCTCGGCACCGGTGAGCGCTGGACGGTGATCCGTCGCTGGCTGCACCACGGCGGCCAGTTGATGAGTCCGCAGCGCATCCGTGAAGTGGACCCCACCATCGACGACCAACTCGACCGGTTCGAGGCGATCGTGGAGGCCGCCACCGACGGTGTGCTCGATGCATCGCGGCCGCAGGACCACGCTGATGCAGCGCGTGTGGACGGGCAGTCGCTCGCCGACGTGGCGGCAGAGGCAGGCCTCGCCGAGTTGGCGCTGCTGTTCAAGCGGCGTGATTCGCAGGGCGAGTTTGCCGCCGAACCGAGGCAGGTGTCGCTGCTGTTCGTTGCACAACAGCGCGCCCACCACCGCGATGCCAGCCACGGCACCGAAGTGGTGGCCCATCGTGCGGAGGGTGGCTTCTCGCAGGTGGCCAGTGCACTGGCCGCCGAGTTGGGTGACGCGATCCGGTTCGGGTGCCACCTGGTCTCGGTGTCGCAGGACGACGATGGTGTGGTGGTGGGCACCGATAGCGGTGAGTTCCACGCCGATCACGTGGTGCTGGCGTGCTCACTGGTGCCGCTGCGCAGCGTGCGGTTCCGTGACCCGATGCCGGCCGACCTGCACGCGGCCGTGCACGGCCTCGGCTACGGCGCGATCACCAAGACGTCGGTGCAGTGGCCGCAGCGCTCGTGGCCGGCGGGCTACGCCACCACGGCGGGCAGGGCGCAGCGCATCTACGACCCTACGATCGACCAGCCGGGCACTGCCGGCATCCTGATGGCCTACTGCGGTGGTGAAGGCGGCCACCAGTGGGCGGAGATGGACGAATCCCAGCGGATCTCGCTGGCGGCCGAGGAGATGCGGTCGATGCACGGCATCACCGACGCACCGCTCGGCGGCTGGTCGCGGGCTTGGGGGGCCCAGTCTCGCTTCGGGGGCTCGTATGCGGTCTACGAACCCGGGCAGGTCACTGCGTTCTGGGACGTCCTGCGGCGGCCGTGGGGCCGGGTGCACCTCGCCGGAGAGCACGTGGCGACCTGCACGGGCTACATGGAGGGCGCGCTCGAGAGCGGCGACACTGTCGCCGACCGGCTGCTCGTCGCCCGCTAGCCTTCGATCACCATGAGTTCCGAAGGCCCACCTCGTATCGCCCTCGCGCCGGAGGGCGCACCGAGCTGGATGGCAGAGGCCATCGTCGAAGGCGGTGGCCACGTCGTGCCGCCCGGCGAGGCCGAGGGCCTGGTGTGGGCATCACCGCGCGACCCGCAGGGCCTGGCCGAGCTACTCGACGAGCACTCGCAGATCGCCTGGGTGCAGTTGCCGTGGGCGGGCATCGAGCACTATGCACACCTCGTCGACGACGGTCGCCTCTGGACGTGCGGCAAGGGTGTGTACGCAGAGCCGGTCGCCGAGCTGGCGCTGTCGATGGCGCTGGCCGGAATGCGCAACGTCGCCGGGTACGCCCGCAGCACGGCCTGGAGCAGCCCGCGCGGGCGCAACCTGCTGGGAGCGAACGTCACCATCCTCGGTGGCGGTGGCATCACCGAATCGTTGATCCGGATGCTGCAACCGTTCGACTGCCACGTCACGGTGGTGCGCAACCGGGTGACCGAGATGGACGGCGTCGACGACGTCGTGGAGGCGGACCGCTACGTCGACGCGCTTGCCGGTGCCGATGTCGTGTTCGTGGCGCTCGCGCTCACTCCCGACACCGAGGGCATGATCTCGAGGTCGGAACTCGAGCAGATGCAACCCCACGCCTGGATCATCAACGTGGCACGTGGTGGTCACATCGTCACCGACGACCTGGTGTGGGCGCTCGAGCAGGGCGTGATCGGCGGTGCAGCGCTCGACGTCACCGACCCGGAGCCCCTGCCGGAGGGCCACCCGCTGTGGAGCCTGCCGAACTGCCTCATCACCCCGCACGTGGGCAACACCCCCGAGATGGGCGTGCCGCTGCTGGCCGAGCGCATCACCACGAACGTCCGTCGCTACGCGGCCGGGGATGCGCTCGTCGGGCCGGTGCACAGCGACCTCGGGTACTAGCCGTGCTGACCTCCGCCGACGCCGACAGGGTGCTACGGGTGTTCGTGAAGGACGGCCGTCTCACGGGCATCCCCACCAAGCACGCGAAGCGGATGGTGGTGCTCGACTGGCTGGCACAGCGGTTCGAGCCCGGCAGGCGCTACAGCGAGCCGATGGTGAACCTCATCCTCGGCCAGTGCCACCCCGACACCGCCGCCTTGCGTCGCTACCTCGTCGATGCCGGGTTCCTCGACCGCCAGTCGGGCGAGTACTGGCGCACCGGGGGTACCGTGCCCGACTGATGGGCACGCACTACGACGTACTCGGCGTGGCTCCGGGCGCCAGCGCCGCGGAAGTCCGGGCCGCCTACCGGCAGGCCGCTCGTCGACATCACCCCGATCGTCGCGGCGACGCCGACGCGATGGCCCGGGTGAACGAGGCCTGGCAGGTGCTGGGCCACCCCGACCGGCGTCGGCAGTACGACCTCACCCTCGCCGAGCCGGTCGTGCAGTCCTCGCACCGCCCGACGGTGCGGCCCGAACCGGCCTCGGCACCGGTGGTGCTGCCGCCGGCCAGATTCCCGTGGAGGTTCATGGGGTTGCTGGCACTCCTGGGTGTGGCCTTCGTGGTGCTGGGCATCGTCACCGCCAGCGACCCGAAGCCGGCGGTGGTCGACAACCTGCTGCGTCCCGGGGACTGCGTGGTGTTCGAGGCCAACGGTGATGCTGCCGAGCAACTGTGCACCGAACCGCACGACGGTGTGGTCGAGGTGTTGCTGGCCGACGGCGGCAGGTGCCCGGACGGCACCGAACCGCACCGCGACCGGCAGGGGCTGGGCACGGCCTGCGTGCGACTGCCGTGACGGGTTGGAACGGCCGGGGCTGCTGCTAGATTCGTCAGCCTGCAAGGGCGATTAGCTCAGTCGGCTAGAGCGCTACGTTCACACCGTAGAGGTCGGGGGTTCGAGCCCCTCATCGCCCACCAAGGTCCGGCCCTGCCACCTGCGACGGAGTAGCGTGGCGGGCATGGGCCGCCTCTGCGAACGTCCCGGGTGCTCGCAGCCCGCCAACGCGATCTACGGCATCGACGCCGACCACCTGACCGTGTGGATCGAACCGTTCGATGCCGAGGCGGGCTACCGCGCGGGCTCGCTGTGCCGCCGTCACGCGGACGCGATGGTGGTGCCGATCGGTTGGTTGCTCGACGACCGACGTGACCCCGAGCCCCGGCTGTTCAAGGCCCCCGAGCCGCCCCCCGTGGTGAAGAAGTCAACCCGCCGGCCTCGTCAGACCGGCGGAGACCAGACCGGACAGCTGGAACTCGTGGTGGTGGGCGCGCCCGACGAACCGGGGCCGAGCAGCGACGACACCGGCTCGGCGTGGCGCCCCGTGTTCGACCAGTCCGACGACCTCGACGGCCTGCTCACGGCCGACAGTCCCTTGCTGTCGCGTGCCTTCGGCAAGGCCGACCAGCGGCGCAAGCACTGAACATGGATTCTCGGGCGACCCTGCAGGCGGAGTGCGCGCCCGCCGACCTCTTCGTGCACGTCGACGACCTCAGCCACTACCCGGCATGGGTCGACCTCGTGCACCGGGCCCAGCGGCTCGATGCGCCGGAGCCGGAATGGGACGTGGAGTTGCGAACCCGGCTCGGCCCGTTCGCCCGCAGCAAGCGGTTGCGCATGCGCCGCACCGTGCACGACGTCTCGGCACACGTGGCAGTCTTCGAACGTCACGAGGTCGACGGCCGCAGCCATTCCCCCTGGGTGCTGCGCGCCGAGGTCGTGCCGACGGCGGACGGCAGCGAGTTGCGCATGCACCTGCACTACGGCGGCGGGTTGTGGACCGGGGGAGTGCTGGAGCGCGCCCTCTCGGACCAGATCAGTCGTGGCCGCGAGCGTCTGGCGGCACTGGTGCAGCCCACGCGCTGAGCCTGCCGTCGGGGCGTCGCTCGAGGTGCAGTGGCATGCCGAAGCACTCGCTCACGTTGGCAGCGTTGAGGTGCCTGCCGATGGGGCCCTTCGCCACGACACGGCCGTCGCGGAGCATCAGCACATGGGTCATCCCGGGCGGCACCTCGTCGAGATGGTGTGTCACCAGCACGACCGGGGGCGCTGCGGGGTCGAGCGTCAGTTCCGACAGCGCCTGCACCAGTTGTTCGCGCCCACCGAGATCGAGCCGTGCGCTCGGCTCGTCGAGCAGCAGCACCCCGGGCGCGTTCATGAGGGTGCGGGCCAGCAACACCCGTTGCTGCTCGCCCGACGACAGGGTGCCGAGCGAGCGCTGCGCGGCCCACCCCACGCCCATGCGATCCAGACACGTCTGTGCCTCGGCCTCGTCGGCGGTCGTGTAGCGATGCCACCACGGCTCGAGTGCCGCGTAACGCGCCGTCATCACCACGTCGAGGCTGCGCAGCTCGGGCCGGATCTGTGCGGCGAGCGCTGCGCTGAGGTAGCCGACACGTCGGCGCAGCACCCGCACGTCGGTGCGCCCCAGACGCTCGCCGAGCACCTGCACCTTGCCCGACGAGGGGTGTTCGTAGAGCGACGCGATGCGCAGCAGCGTGGTCTTGCCGGAACCGTTGGCACCCAGCACCAGCCACCGCTCACCGGGCTTCACCGTCCAGCGCAGCGGAGCGAGGATCACGCGGTCGTCGCGCACGAACGAGACGTCGAGCAGGTGCAGCACGGGGGTCATCGCCGATCGAGCCTAATGGTGGTTGGCCGGGGCGACCGGTCCCCGACGACCGCCACTGGTAGCCTGCGCCACGATGCGTCGCGTGGCCCTCCTCGTGCTGGCGCTCGCGGTGTCGGTGCCCGTCGTCGCCGGCACCGGTGCGCACGCCGACTCCGCTGCCGAGCAGGCGGCGAAGGAGATCGCGGACGCGCGCGAACGGGCGAACGCTGCGGCCGACGCCTACTTCGCGGCGGAATCCCAGGTCGACACCCTCGAACTCGAGGTCGAGGCCATCCAACGACAGGTCGACGAACTGCAGGCGCGGGTGGATGCGCTGACCGACCGGGTGCAGCAGATCGCCGTCAATCGCTTCACGAAGTCGTCGACCACGGCGTCGCCGTTGCTCAGCGGCTTCAGGTCGCCGGAGGAACAGATGCAGTTGGCGGCGTTCTCCGCCGTGATCTACGACACGAGTGCCGAGCAGCTCGACGAGTTCGATTCCCTCAACCGTGACCTCACGGCCAAGCGCAAGTCCCTCGCCGAGACCACCCGACGTGCCGATCGCGAGAAGGACGTGCTGGCGACGCTGCGGGATCAGGCGCAGGCCGAGGTCGAGCGACTGAAGAAGGTCGAGGCCGAGCGACTGAAGGACGAGTCGATCCGCAAGGCGCTGATCGCCGAGGAGGCCGCCCGGGCGGCGAAGGCAGCGACCGATGCACTGAAGGCGGCGGCCTCGACCACGACCGTGGAGGGCTACGACCCGGCGGGAGCCGACGGTGGCGGTGGTTCGCCACAGGTCTTCGCGCCGGTGGCACCCGGCGTGGGCGGCCAGACCGGCGGCGGCGGCGCAGGTGGCCGACCCGGCGGTGCCGGTGGCGTCGACTATGCCGGCGAGGGCTGGGTGTGCCCGACCGGTGACTACCCCGTGGCGTTCGGCGACACGTGGGGTGCGCCGCGCAGCGGGGGTCGTCGCCACCAGGGAGTCGACATGATCGGCCCGATCGGCGTGCCGGTGCTCGCGGTGGTCGACGGCTACAGCCGGGCGTGGACGAGCGAACTCGGCGGGTTCGTGCTGTCGTTGTACGGCGCGGACGGTCACCGTTACTTCTACGGCCACTTCGACAGCATGGGCTTCACCGGACCGGTGAAGGCAGGGGACCAGATCGGCACCTTGGGGCAGACCGGCAACGCCCGCTTCAGCGTGCCGCACCTGCACTTCGAGATCCATCCCGGTGGCGGTGCAGCCGTGAACCCGTACCCCACGGTGCGGGCGCACTGCTGAGCACGGTTCGCGTACGGCAGCGCCGGTGGGCAAGGCTGGCGTCATGGAGGATCTGGCAGCGGCACTGCGGGCGGTGCTCGGCGCGGACGAGGTGCGCGACGTGGTGCGGTTGTCGGGCGGTGCGTCGCGTGAGACCTTCCGGTTCGAGGCCGATGGTCGGCCGTTGATCCTGCAGCGCCAGCGCGGCGGCGACGTGCGCGACATGGGTGTGGAGGCAACGGCGCTGCGCGCCGTGCACGCCGCCGGGGTGCCGACCGCCGAGGTCGTGGCGTCCTCCGCCGACCCGTCCGCGGTCGGTGCCGCCTACATGGTGCTCACGGCGGTGGAGGGCGAGACCATCGCCAGGAAGGTCCTCCGCGACGACGAGTTCGCCGATGCACGAGCAGTGCTGCCGCGCCAGTTGGGTCATGCGCTCGCCCAACTGCACGCCGTGCCCACCGACCAGGTGCCGGGACTGCAGCCGCAGGACCAGTTGCGCATGTACCGCACCGTGCTCGACGCCAGCGGGCAGGCCCACCCGACCTTCGAGTTGGCGTTCCGCTGGCTGCACGACCACCAGCCGGCGCCCGGCCCTTCGGCGGTGGTGCACGGCGACTTCCGGCTCGGCAACCTGATGATCGGCCACGATGGGCTGCGCGCCGTGCTCGACTGGGAACTCGCCCACCTCGGCGACCCGATGGAAGACCTCGGCTGGCTGTGCGTGAAGGCGTGGCGGTTCGGCTCGCCGCGGCCGGTGGCCGGCGTGGGTGACTACCGGCAACTGTTCGACGCCTACGCCGAGGCCAGTGGGCGCGACGTGGACGTTGACGTGGTGCGCTGGTGGGAGGTGCTGGGCACGCTGAAGTGGGGCATCATGTGCATCGGTCAGGCCCAGGCGCATCTCAGCGGTGCGGTGCGCAGCCACGAACTGGCCGCGATCGGCCGTCGGGTGTGCGAGAACGAGCACGACCTGTTCCTGGCGCTGGAGGGCAGATGGTGAACCCGCACGACGCGCCGAGCGCGCAGCAGTTGGTGGAGGCCGTACGTGAGTGGCTCGAGCGGGAGGTGCTTGCGGGCACCACCGGTCGCATGCAGTTCAATGCGCGTGTGGCCGCGAACGTGCTGGCCATGGTGGAACGTGAGCTGGGCGTCGGCCAGCAGCAGGCCGCCGACCATGCGGGCCGTCTGGCCCGGCTCGGTTGCGTCGACGATGCCGAACTGGCCCGGCACATACGCGACGGTCTGCTCGACGACCGCCTGCCCGAGGTGCGCGAACTGGTGTGGCAGTCGGTGCGCGACAAACTTGCGGTGGCGAACCCGAAGTACCTGGATCAGCGCTGACGATCGGTGCGCAGCGCCACCGGTTGGCCTGCCGCCAACTGCCCGCATGCTGCGTCGATGTCGGTGCCACGGTTGCGTCGGACGGTGGCGTTCACGCCGAGGCTGACCAGTCGCTCGCAGAACTCGCGCACCTTCGCAGGTGTGGAACCGACCGTGGGGTAGCCGGGTGTCGGATTCAGCGGGATGAGGTTCACGTGCGCCGGAAGGCGGAAGCGCCGGCACAACCCGGCGAGCTCCGCGGCGTCGGACGACCGGTCGTTGACGTCGGCGATGAGCGCCCACTCGAAGCTGATCCGACGACCCTTCACGGCCAGGTATTCGGCGCACGCAGTCATCAGTTCGTCGATGGGGTAGCGCCGGTTGATGGGCACCAACTCGTCGCGCAGCGTGTCGTTCGCCGCGTGCAGCGAGACCGCCAGGTTCACCGGCAGCGGACGCTCGGCCAACTTGCGGATGCCGGGCACCAGCCCCACGGTGCTGATCGTGAGGTGGCGCGCCGACATGCCGATGGCGTCGTGGAAGCGCTCGACGCTGACCCACACAGCGGTCTCGTTGGCCATCGGCTCGCCCATTCCCATGAACACGACGTTGCCGAGGCGCCTGCCCATCGCCCGGGCCTCGCGTGCAGCCACCACGACCTGCTCGACGATCTCGCCCACGGTGAGGTGCCGGGTGAACCCGGCCTGCCCGGTGGCGCAGAACCCACAGGCCATCGCACACCCGGCCTGGCTGCTCACGCACACGGTCACCCGGTCGGGGTACAGCATGAGCACGGTCTCGATGCGGCTGCCGTCGTGCAGTTCCCACAGGTACTTCACGGTGTCGCCGCCGTCACTGAAGCGTCGCACCACCTGGGTCAGTGCCGTCGGCAGCACCTGGGCGATTCGTTCGCGCAAGGCCTTGGGCACGTTGGTGATGTCGGCGGGCGGCGCCAACTGGGTGTACAGCCCCTGCCACACCTGGTCGAGCCGGTAACGCGGCTCGCCCTGCAGCAGTTCCGCCAACTCGAGGCGGTCCGGCGTGTACAGCGAGGTCACGCGACCTCGGCCGCCAGCGTGTCGTACGACGAGATGCGATCACGGACCACGTCGAGGCTTGCACGCCAGAACGCGATGTCGCTGACGTCGAAACCGAACACGGCACCCAGTTCCTCCGCGCTCGCCATGCCGGCTCGCGAGAGGGCGTCGTCGTAGTGGGCGCGGAAGCGCTCGGGGTCGTTGCGGTACTGCGCGTAGAGGCCGAGGCCGAACAGCAGGCCGTAGGTGTAGGGCCAGTTGTAGAAGTGAGAGCCG
Organism: Actinomycetota bacterium; assembly: GCA_046082485.1. GTDB lineage: Bacteria > Actinomycetota > Acidimicrobiia > Acidimicrobiales > Ilumatobacteraceae > UBA668. The sequence goes on along the minus strand of JBJTXX010000370.1, from coordinate 639 downwards.
TAGTAGTGCGGCTTCAGCACCCACATGTGCGGGTGTGCGGTGGACTGGTCGATGCCGTCGCCGTAGGCATCGGCCTGAGCCTGCAGCATCAACTCGTTCAGTTCCCTGACGCCGAGCGTGCGGCGCTGGCGGCGGGCGAACACCTCGGTCTCGAACAGGAAGCGACTGTGGATGTCGACCACCACCTGGTTGCTGCCCTGCAGGTCGGTGTCGAGCAGGGCCAGCCGGTCGCGCCCCTGCAGGCGGGTGAGGCCTTCCTCCACCACCAGCGTCTCGCAGAAGATGCTGGCCGTCTCGGCCAGCGCCATCGGCACCGCCTTCTGCAGCGAGGTGCGCTGGGCCAGTTGGGTGTTGTGGTAGGCGTGCCCCAACTCGTGCGCCGTCGTCTGGGCGCTGTCGACGCTGCCGCTCCAGTTCAGCAGCACCAGTGACCGGTCGTCGACGAACGGCATGCAGAACGCGCCGCCCACCTTGCCGGGCCGCGGCCCGGCGTCGATCCACTGCTCGTCGACGGCGCGGTCGACCAACCCGGCGAGGGGTCCGCCGTAGGAGGCGAACGCCGTGCGCACGATGCCGAGGCCGTCCTGCCAGCTGATCTCGGAGGGGGCGAGGGGCAGCGGGGCGAACATGTCCCACCAC
>JBJTXX010000369.1:0-4660 GCA_046082485.1 Actinomycetota bacterium | reverse complement strand
TTCTCAACGCCCTTGTCCCCGTTAGGGGAGGCAGCGGCAGTGAGCCAATCTCTGTTGGCGAAGACGCCCGTTGGAACCATGCGGCGGCCCACCGCATTGTCTCCTTGATCAGCAGGCTTGAGCACCCCGCCTGGAGGGAGCCCCAAAGGGCAAGCCCAGCCATCGAAAGATTCCCCTCCCGACGCTCCATGGTCGCTATCCGTAGCCAGCGAAAGGCTCTGGCCTTGCGGTCGCGAGCGAAGTAGTCGGAATGCACCTCGAGGAGACGGTATGAGAATTCGAGGCGCGCTGCGGCCGAGTGCAGAAGTCGTGGCCTCGTGCTCTCGCCGACGAGGTAACCGAGGGCGCGGGACGATCGGAAAGTGGGTGACTGGCCGATCAACCGAACCCACCACTCCTGGTCCTCGGAGCCCAAGAAGCGCTGGTCGAGTTCGGGGCATCGACCTCTCCTCACAGAAGTCGCTCCCAACGACGGGGCTGTGGAATGCAGCACATCGGTTAGCCGCCGCGGTGGGGTGCTCGCCCGACCTGCCGAGGAGGAATAAGCCTGCGCCACAACCACCACGTCGGCTTCAGCGTGCAAATCGAGTGCTACCCGTAAGCGTCCGGCAGCGAAGCGATCATCGCTGTCACAGAACGCCAGGTAAGTTCCCCTCGCCGCACGGATACCGGCGTTTCGTGCTGCGGCAGGTCCGAGCGGAACCTCGTTGCGCAACAGGCGCACGCGGCGATCGGCCCACGCCCCCAGAGGCGGATCACTTCCGTCATCGACCACTACGACTTCGACGTCCACATCCTGTTGGAGCACCGACTGAACGGCAAGGACTAGGTCTTCGGCGTTGTCCCTACAGGGAATAATCACCGAGAAATCGGGCACGTGTGACGGATCATCCAAACTCACAGCACCTCCACGTTCGCGCCGCTAAGGCGGTTGCGGGCATCGAACACGTACGTGGCGTTGGCCAGCACGAGTTCGTAGTCGGTGTCGTCGTGGTCGGTCACCAGCACCACGGCATCGGCGCTCGCCACCACATCTGCCGTAAGGGGCACACGGGTCACCTCGGCGTCGATGGGGTGCGCCCCCACGTGCGAGTCGTGCACCAGCACGTCGGCTCCGTACTTGTGCAGTGCCTTCACCACGTCGACAGAAGGTGTCTCGCGTGCGTCGTTCGAGTTCTTCTTGTAGGCCAGACCCAGCACCAGCACCCGCGAGCCCTTCATCGGCTTGCCGCGCTCGTTCAGCCCCAGCAACACGCGCTGGGCCACGTAGCCGGGCATGTGGTCGTTGATGTCGTTGGCGATGTCGACGAACCGTGAGGTGCCGTCGACCTGCTGCTTGATCTTCCAGCTCAGGTAGGAAGGGTCGATGGGCAGGCAGTGGCCACCCACGCCCGGCCCCGGCTGGAAGGGCATGAAGCCGAACGGCTTCGTTGCAGCAGCCCGCACCACTTCCCAGATGTCGATGCCCAGCGCATTCGAGTGGATCGCCAGTTCGTTGATGAGCGCGATGTTCACGTGCCGGAACGTGTTCTCGAGCAACTTGGTCAGTTCGGCCTCGCGGGTGCCGCTCACCGGCACCGTCGTGTCGAACAGGTCGTCGTAGAAGCCCTTCACCGCTGCCAGCGACGCGGCACCCATTCCCGACACCACCTTGGGCGTGACGCGGAACGTCCAGCGCTGGTTGCCCGGGTCGATGCGTTCGGGCGAGAAGCCGACGTGGAAGTGCTCGCCGGCCCGCAGACCCGAACCCGCCTCGAGGATGGGCACGAGGATCTCCTCGGTGGTGCCCGGGTAGGTCGTGCTCTCCAGCACCACCGTGCAACCGGGTCGCACGTGCGGGGCCAGCAGGGTGCCGGCCGCCTCGATGAAGCTCAGGTCGGGGGCACCGTCGCGCAGCGGCGTGGGCACGGTGATGACGGCGATGTCGAACCCCGCGACGTCGTCGGCCCGGTCGGTCGCTGTGTAGCGGCCAGTCGCGATCGCAGCGGCCACGTCGGCATCGGTGATGTCGTCGATGTGCGTGCGGCCGGCGGCCAGCAGCGCCACCTTGTCGCGTGACACGTCGTAGCCGACCACGTGGTAGCCGGCCTCCACGGCGCGCATGGCGAGGGGCAGCCCCACGTACCCCTGCCCCACCACCACGAGGCGGCGGGCAGGGCTGGAAGAATCGGTCACGGTCGCATGCTCCACTGATCGTTCGAGGGGCCGGGTGGTTCCACGGGCCAGTGCAGGCCCCATGCGGTCAACACGTCAGTGGCCCGCGCCAGCGGCACCGGGGTGACCGGCACGTGGGTGATCAGCGGGTGCACCGGGCGCTCGTCGTGCTCGTCGGTAGCCAGCAGTTCCTCGTGCAGTTTCTCGCCCGGGCGCAGCCCCGAGTATTGGATGCGCAGCGGCGGGTCCTGTTGTTCGGCGAAGCGGCGGGCCACGTCGGCGATGCGTACCGGCTCGCCCATGTCGAGCACCAGCACCTCGCCCGAACGGCCGATGGCGCCGGCGTAGATGGTGAGGCGCACGGCCTCTTCCACGGTCATGAAGTAGCGGCTCACGTCGGGGTGGGTCACCGACAGGGGGCCACCGGCCGCCGCCTGCGCGGCGAAGGCCGTCAGCACCGAACCACGCGATCCCAGCACGTTGCCGAATCGCACCGACACGTAGGTGCCCCCGGTGCGGGTGGCGGCGTGGGAGGTGAGGAACTCGGTGAGCCGCTTCGAATAGCCGAGCACGCTGGTGGGGTTCGCGGCCTTGTCGGTGCTGATGTTCACCACGCGTTCCACTCCGTGGGCGAGCGCTGCCTCGAGCACGTTGTGGGTGCCCACCACGTTCGTCTTCCACGCTTCCTCAGGCGCTGCCTGCAGCAGCGTCAGGTGCTTCAGCGCCGCGGCGTGGAACACCACGTGCGGTCGCACCATCGTGAACACCTCGTCCAGCCGCAGGGCGTCGCGGATGTCGGCCAGCACCAGCCCGTGGTCGTCGAGCATGCCCTTGCCGTCGATGCTCAACTGCACCGCGTGCAGGCCGCTCTCGTCGCGGTCGAGCATGTAGACCTTCTCGGGGTTGAACCGGTGCAGCTGACGGCACAGTTCGCTGCCGATCGAACCACCGGCGCCGGTCACCAGCACCCGCTTGCCCGTCACGTATTGCGCCACGGCGGCGGGGTCGATCTCCGCGGTGTCGCGGCCCAGCAGGTCTTCCTGGCTCACGGGGTGAAGGTCGCGTGAGGTCACCGAGCCGAAGAGTTGCTCGGGTGGGGGCAGCACCAGCAGGGGCAGGCCCAGTTCGGTCACCTGCATCGCGATGTGGCGCTTCAGCACCGGTGACGCCGAGGGGATGGCCAGCAGCACGGCAGTGGCGTGCGTGGTCTCGACGGTGCGGGCGAGGTCGGCCAGGGTGCCCACCACCCGAACGCCTGCGATCGACAGGTTCCTGCGCAGCGGGTCGTCGTCGAGCATCGCCACCGGCAGGTAGGGGCTGTCGGGGTCGGTGCGCAGCGATTGCACCATCTGGGCCGCGGCGCTGCCGGCACCCAGCACCACCACGGGCTCGCCGCTGCTCGGTCGGCTGTGCCGTTCCCTCCACAGCCGCCACATGCTGCGCAACGCCACCGTGCCCGACAACGTGAGGGCTGTCGCCAGCGGTGGCACCGAGCGCGGCAGGCGGATGCTGTCGGCCACCCAGTAGGTGATGGTCAGCGCCAGACCGGTGGCGATGACGGTGAGGCCGAGCATGCGGATCTCGTCGAAGGTGCCGTAGCGCCAACGGCGTCGGTAGAGGCCTGCGGCATAGCCGAAGCCGATCTGGCAGACCACCGCCAGCAGCACCACGTAGGGAATGCCCTTGCGCACCAACCGGTCGAGGTCGAAGTCGAACCGCAGCAGCGTGGTGAGCGGCACCGACACCGCCCACACGAACGCGTCGACGCCGAAGTGGATGATGGGCAGATAGGTCTGCACCACGCGTCGGCGAGTCGGCGTCTCGGTCATCGGTATCCGAACGGACTGTAGTTCGGGGGGCGCGCGCAGGCATGGAATGCACCTACACCGGTTCCTTCATCTCCGGTTCACGGTGTTCCAACGGTTGTGATGGTAGGCTTTGGGCACTTCACGGAGGTTCGGCTGTGCGCACATCCCTGTACGTGGTTCTCGCTACCGTCATGGCGTTGTTGATCGGCGTGCCCGCAGCGACCGCTACGCCCACCACGCCGCCCGTCTATCCGCCCAACCCGCCCACCATCGACGTCGAGAGCGGCACGGTCACACCCGGCGGCCCCCAGACGGTCACGGTCACCGGGTTCTGCAAAGGCGCCACGGTCACCTTCACCCTCAACCCGGGTGGCACGGTGATCGGCACGGCGGAGGCCAACTCCTCGGGCGTCGCCACGCTCACGTTCACGGCACCCGCCACGGAGGGCACCTACACCATCGTGGCCACGGCCGCGAACACCTGTGGCGGTGGCGGCACCACCACCGTCGACACCGATTTCGAGGTGGCCCAGGAAGCACCGCTGCCCTCCAGCGGCTCCGACTCCACCACCCTGCTGCGATGGGCGGCAACGGTGCTGGGCGTGGGCGTGGCCCTCGTGGCCGTGGCGCTGGTGCGCCGCCGTTCCACCCGCCGCCCGGCCTGACCCCCTACAGGTAGCGCTCGCCCGCTGCTCTGG
>JBJTXX010000368.1:0-825 GCA_046082485.1 Actinomycetota bacterium | reverse complement strand
CGCCTGCCACGGGGAGGTGCGGCAGCTCGAGGTGTTGCGCGACACCCTCGGCCATGCGTTCGTCGATGATCCCACGTTGCAGCCGCACGAGGTTCTGGTGTTGTGTGGCGACCTCGAACGGTTCGCCCCACTGGTCGAGGCTGTCTTCAACCGTGGTTCCCTGCCCGTTCAGGTGCGCATCGGCGACCGCTCGCTCACCACCGCCGATCCGGTGGGCGGTGCCCTGCAGTCGGTGCTCACCTTGGTCGATGGCCGGGCCACGCTGTCCGAGGTGTTGGCGTTGGTGCAGCACGAACCGGTGCGGCGCCGGTTCGGCTGGTCGGTCGAGCATGTCGAGCAGTTCGCCGATTGGTGCACCACGCTCGGCACCCGGTTGGGCCCGTCCGCCGACCACCGCCTCGAGTGGGGCCTTCCCCAGCACGTGGTCACCGGAACGTGGTCGGCGATGGTCGACCGCCTGATGGCGGGCACCGCCATGCCGGCCCCCTCGCCGCGGGTCGGCCCGGGCGACACACCGCCGCACGACGACATGGGCGCTGATGAAGTGCAGTTGGCCGGCACGGTCGCCGACCTGCTGTCTCGCCTCACCGACCTGCACGCGCAGGTGCACCAGGCCAAGCCCATTGCGCAGTGGGCCTCGGTGTTGCACGCCGCCATCGACGATTTCTGTGCCTTCGACCCGAAGGAGCCGTGGCGCCGGCAGCGGGTGCACCGCCAGGTGGAACAGTTGCTGCAATCCGCCCAACTGTCGACCGATTCGCCCGACACGTGCGAGGTGCCGCTCACCCTCGCCGAGGTGAAGTCCGCGCTCAACAGCGTGCTGCA
>JBJTXX010000367.1:0-2721 GCA_046082485.1 Actinomycetota bacterium | reverse complement strand
TGCCGGGTGACAACATCACGATCCAGGTCGAGTTGGGCAAGCCGATCGCGATGGACGAGGGTCTGCGTTTCGCCATCCGTGAGGGTGGCCGCACCGTGGGCGCCGGCCGCGTCACCAAGATCACGAAGTGAGGAGGGCGTCATGCCCAAGAACGACAAGCGGGTGAAGATCACCCTCGAATGCACGGAGTGCAAGCACCGCAACTACATCACGATGAAGTCGAAGATCAACGATCGCGAACGACTCGAGATGAAGAAGTACTGCAACTTCGACCGCAAGCACACCGTGCACAAGGAGACCCGCTGACCCCATCCGGGGTCGCACCTCGAGGGGTGGCTGGTAGCGTGTCCAGTCGCCCCCAGAGGGCAGTAGCTCAGCTGGTAGAGCATCGGTCTCCAAAACCGACGGTCGGGGGTTCGAGTCCCTCCTGCCCTGCCCAATCCCTTCAGAACCGAGCCCACCGATGTCATTGGATGACCTGAACCGAGAGCAGAAGCGTTCGCTGAAGCGCCAGGGTGCCCTGAACGATCAGGGTCAGCCGACGCGCGGTCCGGTGCAGCGGACGGCGAAGAAGGAACGCGTCGGCGTGCGGCAGTACCTGCGCGAAGTGCGTGACGAGATGCGCAAGGTGGCCTGGCCCAGGTGGCCCGAGGTCCGCCGCTTCTCGATCATCGTCCTCGCCACGGTGGTGCTGTACACGGCCTACGTGTTCGGCCTCGATTCCCTCTTCGGTGTACTCACCGGATGGTTGTACGACTGACATGACCGACGACATCACCCCCGACACCCTCACCGACGAAGTCGCTGACACGGCCACCGACGTCGATGTCGTCGACGCCTCGTTCGACCTCACCGACACCGCTGCCGACCCGGTCGGCGACGAAACCGACGAGGAGACCATCGACGACCCCTGGACGCGCCCCGGCCAGTGGTACGTGGTGCACACCCAGTCGGGTTACGAGAAGAAGGTCACGGCCAACCTCAAGGCTCGCATCCAGAGCATGAACATGGAGGAGAAGATCTACGAGATCGTCATCCCCATGGAAGAGGTCGACGAGTTCAAGAACGGCCGCAAGCAGACCGTGCAGAAGAAGGTCTTCCCCGGTTACCTGCTGGTGCGTTGCCAGATGGACGACGACAGCTGGTACTGCATCCGCAACACTCCCGGTGTCACCGGGTTCGTGGGCCAGAACAAGCAGGGTCAGAAGCCCACGCCGCTCTCGCGTCGTGAGGTGCAGACCTTCCTGGCCGCCAAGGGCGACGGCACGGGCGGTATGCCCAGCCGCAGGAAGCCCAAGCTCGAGTTCGAGGTGGGCGAGAACGTCCGGGTCAAGGAAGGCCCGTTCGCCGACTTCAACGGCACCATTGCCGAACTCAACGCCGATCACATGAAGCTCAAGGTGCTGGTGAACATCTTCGGACGAGAGACCCTCGTCGAGATGGACTTCAGCCAGGTCTCAAAGCTGTAAGAAGGAACACCAGTCATGGCAAAGAAGAAGGTCGCTGCGATCGTCAAGATCCAGATTCCGGCGGGCAAGGCCACGCCGGCGCCGCCCGTGGGTACCGCGCTCGGTCCGCACGGCGTCGGCATCATGGACTTCGTCAAGCAGTACAACGCTGCCACCGAGTCCCAGGTCGGCACCATCATCCCGGTCGAGATCACCGTCTTCGAGGACCGCACCTTCACCTTCGTGCTGAAGACACCGCCGGCCCCCGTGCTGCTGCGTGAGAAGGCCAAGGTGCCGAAGGGTTCCTCGAACCCCGGCAAGCAGACCGCCGGTTCGGTCACCGAGGCCGACATCGAAGAAGTCGCGAAGATCAAGATGCCCGACCTCAACGCGTACGACCTCGAGGCTGCGAAGCAGCAGATCCGTGGCACGGCCCGCAGCATGGGCCTCACCGTCACCGCCTGATCCAACAACCACCAACCGCTCGACCGGGATCACCTCGCCCGGCGGCGTTCAACCCGAGGGAGACAACATGTCCGGCAAGAAGTTCGCCGATGCAACCAAGAAGTTCGACCGTGACCAGCAGTTCACGCCCACCGAGGCGTTGGCGCTGGTGAAGTCGCTGGCGACCGCGAAGTTCGACGAGACCGTCGACATCGCCGTGCGCCTCGGCGTCGACCCCCGCAAGGCGGACCAGATGGTGCGTGGCACCGTCGGCCTGCCCAGCGGCACCGGCAAGGACGTGCGTGTGGCCGTCTTCGCCGCCGGTGAGGCCGCGCAGGAAGCCCGCGATGCGGGCGCCGACATCGTCGGCGCCGACGATCTCGCCGCCGAGATCGAGAAGGGCAACTTCAACTTCGACATCGCCATCGCAACGCCCGACATGATGCCGCTGGTCGGCCGTCTCGGTCGCACGCTCGGCCCGCGCGGCCTGATGCCCAACCCGAAGACGGGCACCGTCACCCAGGACGTCGGCCGCGCCGTCACCGAGTTCAAGGGCGGCAAGGTCGAGTACCGCACCGACCGCTACGGCAACGTGCACGTGCAGCTCGGCAAGGTGAGCTTCACCGTCGAGCAGGTGGAAGCCAACTTCCGCGCCGTCATCGACGAGATCCAGCGCGCCAAGCCGGCCTCGGCCAAGGGCCGTTACCTGAAGAAGATCTCGGTGTCGTCGACCATGGGTCCCGGCGTCAAGATCGACCTCAACCGTCTGCGTCCCGAGACGGTCTGATTTCGACGAGGCAAAGCGGGATCGCCCCGTTAGCCTCGCCCA
>JBJTXX010000366.1:0-2868 GCA_046082485.1 Actinomycetota bacterium | reverse complement strand
CGCCTCAGCGGCCGCGCAGTTTCTTCGACAATTCGTTGAGGCGGGCCTTCTCGGTGCGGCTGAGCGCGTCGATGCCCTGAGCGCTGATCTTGTCGAGCAGGTCGTTCAGCTCTGCTTCCTCGGCAGGGGAGTGCGTCGGCGTCTGCGGCACCCACGGCCCCTGCACCACGGCGTCGCCGCCGCGCTGGCGGCCCCGGCCGCGCTGCTTGGAGGGCTTGTTGCGCGACGTGCGGGCCCGTCGGCCACCACCCACCTGGGGCACGAACGACAGCGCCTCGACCATGCCGTACTGGCGGGCGGAGAACAGCGCCACCGCCACCACGGCGAGTTCGAGCACCAACTGCTCCCACTGACGGTTGCCGACCAGTCGCAGCACGTCGATGCCCACGTAGACGGCGGCGATCACCCACGCGGGGATTCCGAAGAAGAACATGGCGCCCGGGTTGTCGAGCGCGAACACCACCAGCAGACCGAGCCCGATGATGCTGAGGCCGTAGGCGCCGCCGCCCCCGCCGAAGTTGATGATGGTCACGAGCGCAGCCGGGATCACCGTGGTGGCGAAGATCAGCACGGTGAACCTCTGGCGGCCGATGCGGTCCTCGACGGCGTGGCCCACGAACCAGAAGAACGCGAGCGTGAGCACCACCCAGATGCTGTCGGGTGGGTTCACGAGCGGCCAGGTGATCAACCGCCACAGGTCGCCGCCGCGGACGCGCTCGCCGGTGAACACCAGTTGGGCCAGCGAATCGACGTGCACCGCGTACCAGAACATCGAGATCACCCCGGCCAGCACCATGAAGGCGGTGGTGGTGATGTCGAGCGAACCGATGCGGAACCAGCCGTCGCGGCTGCGGCGTTCCGGCAGGGAGAACTGGTAACGACCGGGCACGGCGCCAACCCTATCCTGAGACCGTGGTAGCCCGTCCTCCCGCCGGAACGATCCCCGATGCGCCGGGCTCGTACCAGTTCAAGGACCGTGACGGTCGGGTGATCTACGTGGGCAAGGCCTCGAGCCTGCGCCAGCGTCTGTCGAACTACTTCCAGGACCCGCGCAACCTGCACCCGCGCACCGCCCAGATGGTGGCCACGGCGACCTCGGTGGAATGGATCGAGGTGCGCAACGAGGTCGAGGCGCTGATGCTGGAGTACAGCCTCATCAAGCAGCATCGCCCGCGCTTCAACGTGCGACTGCGCGACGACAAGAGCTATCCGTTCCTTGCGGTCACCCTCGACGAGCAGTTCCCGCGGGCGCTCGTGATGCGTGGCCGCAAGCGCAAGGGCACCCGCTACTTCGGCCCCTACGCGCACGCCTATGCCATCCGCGACACGCTCGACCTGTTGCTGCGCTCGTTCCCCATCCGTACCTGCAGCCCCGGCAAGTTCAACGAGCACCACCGGCTCGGGCGGCCGTGCCTGCTGTTCCACATCGAGAAGTGCAGCGCGCCGTGCGTGGGCGAGATCGACGAGATGCCCTACCGACAGTTGGTGCAGGAACTGTGCGACTTCCTCGACGGCGACACCGACGAGATCGTCCGGCGACTCGAGACCGAGATGGCTGCCGCGGCGAAGGGCCTGGAGTACGAACGTGCCGCGCGTGTGCGGGACCGCCTGCTGGCGGTGCGGCGGGCCATCGAGAAGCAGCAGATGGTGGCCGATCGGAACGAGGACATCGACGTGGTGGGCATCGCCGACGACGAACTCGAGGCAGCGGTGCAGGTGTTCTTCGTGCGGCGAGGCCGGGTGGTCGGCCGCAAGGGTTTCGTGCTCGACAAGGTGGAGGAACTGACGCCGGGTGGACTGGTGGACCGCATCCTCGAGGAGCTGTACGGCGACGAACCCCCGGCCGGAGTGCCCAAGCAGGTGCTGGTGCCGGTCGACCCCGACGACCCCGCCACCTACGAGGAATGGCTGTCGCACCTGCGCGGCAGCCGCGTGCAGGTGCGAGTGCCCCAGCGCGGCGACAAGCGCGAGCTGCACCAGACGGTGACCCGCAACGCCCAGGAGGAGTTCGTGCGCCACCGACTGCGCCGGGCGGGCGACCACAATGCGCGCAGCCGGGCGCTGACCGAACTGCAGGACTTGCTGGGTCTGCCCGAGGCACCGCTGCGCATCGAGTGCTACGACATGGCGCACCTGCAGGGCACCGACTACGTGGGCAGCATGGTGGTGCTGGAGGACGGCCTGCCGAACAAGCGCGAGTACCGGCGGTTCAAGGTGAAGGACGTGCCGGGTAACGACGACTACGCGGCCATGGAGGAAGTGCTGACCCGGCGGTTGACGGCCTATCTCGACGAGCGTGATCAGCCGCTGGATGAGACGAGGCACCGTCCGGGCAGGTTCGCCTACCCGCCACAGCTGTTGCTGGTCGACGGGGGCAAGGGGCAGTTGGCGGTTGCAGAGCGGGTGGTGCGCAGCCTTGGCTTGCAGGACGAGATCCCCATCGCGTCACTGGCGAAGCGGTTCGAGGAGGTGTTCCTGCCGGGTTCGAGCACTCCGGTGGAGGTGCCGCGTGGCAGCGACGCGCTGTTCATGCTGCAGCGGATCCGCGACGAGGCCCACCGGTTCGCCAACACCTTCCACCGCGAGTTGCGCGGCAAGCGCATGACGGCCAGTTCGCTCGACGGCATTCCCGGCCTCGGCGAGGCACGGAGGAAGAAGTTGGTGCAGGCGATGGGTGGGGTGAACGCGGTGAAGAAGGCGTCGCTCGACGACCTTCGGGCGCTGTCGTTCCTGCCCGACGCCGTGGCCGAAGCCATCCACGCCAAGTTCCATTCCACCCCCTGACCCCGCCGGCGCCCGTCCCCGCCGCCCCCTGCCCCCGGGCGACCCCGGTCCGAGTGGGTGGCCTCTATCCGAGTGGGTGGCCTC
>JBJTXX010000365.1:0-10893 GCA_046082485.1 Actinomycetota bacterium | reverse complement strand
CGGGGGGTGGGGGTCGGGGTGGGGGTCGGGGTGGGTGGGGGTGGACCCGAGGGCGCCGCACACGGTGGTGGGGCGTGGGGGCGCAGGGGGAGGTTGTGGGGAAAAGTGGGGAGAAATGGTTGACAGTGGGGAGCAGTGGGGGTTGAATGGGGAGCAGTGGGGAGCCGGCGTCCGCGCCGCCCGTGCTCCCGCGAGGCAGGCGCGACAAGGCAGGTGGATCGAGGGTGTTGTTCGTCGGGGCGTTCGAACGTCAACTCGACGACAAGGGACGGCTGGCGCTGCCGGCCAACTTCCGCAACCGCCTCGGCGAGCACGTCTACCTGGCCAAGGGCCGCGGCAAGTCGGTGTCGGTGGTTCCCGCAGCCACCTTCGAGGCCGACGCTGCGGAGTTGCGGATCCGTGAGAAGAACGGCGAGATCAGCCTGAACGCACTGCGTGCGCTCGCAGCATCGGCCTCGTTCGTGACGCTCGACAAGCAGGGCCGCGTCGGTATCGACGAGCAACTGCGGCTCTACGCCGACCTCGTGCCGAACTCGACGGTCACGGTGGCCGGCGGATTCGACCGGCTCGAGATCTGGACCCCCGAGCGCTACAGCCGGATCACCGGCTCGGGCAGCGACGAAGTAGCGGGCGACGACGAGTGATCCCGCCGCCCACCGACGAACGAACACACCAGCACCCCCGAAGGAGGACCGAGGAAACGACCCACACACCCGCCAGCCACTCACCCCGCCCGTCTGCAGCCTTCCGGCCGGCACGATGGACAGCCCACACTCCTCCCGCTTCCCATTCCGCCAGTCGGGGAGACATCCCGACGGCACTGGTCGGCCGGGGGGCTGCAGACGGACGGGGACACCGATGAGCGACGCCAGGACCGACTTCCACCACCTCCCGGTGATGGTCGACGAGATCGGTGAACTGTTCGGCACGGTGCCCTCCGGGTTCGTGCTCGACGCCACGCTCGGGGGCGGCGGCCACAGCGAGCACCTGCTCGAGCGTTGGCCCCACCTGTCGGTGCTGGGGGTGGACCGCGACGAGCGGGCACTCGCCGCAGCATCCGCCAGGTTGCAGCGGTTCGGTGACCGGCTGAGGGTGTACCACGCACGGTTCGACCACCTCGAAGATGCCATGGAAGCGCTGCACATCGACTCCCTCTCCGGTGCACTGTTCGACCTGGGCGTCAGCTCGCCGCAACTCGACGTCGCGGAGCGCGGCTTCAGCTACCGCCTGCCCGCCCCGCTCGACATGCGGATGGACCGCAGCCAGCAGTGGTCGGCCACCGACGTCGTGAACGGCTACGCCGCAGACGACCTGGCCCGGGTGCTGCAGCAGTACGGCGACGAGCGGTTCGCCCGACGCATCGCCAACGCGATCGTGGCAGCCCGGCCCATCGAGACGACCACGCGCCTCGCCGAGGTCGTGGTCTCGGCGATCCCCGCAGCGGCCCGTCGCACCGGGGGACACCCGGCGAAGCGCACGTTCCAGGCGATCCGCATCGAGGTGAACGGCGAACTCGAGGCCCTGCCCGAGGCGTTGGTGACCGCGATCGACCGTACGGGCCCGGGAGGGCGCATCGCCGTGCTGTCGTACCACTCGGGCGAGGACCGCATCGTGAAGGGCGTGTTCCGGCAGGCCGAGACCGGTGGGTGCGAGTGCCCGCCCGAGCTTCCCTGTGTGTGCGATGCCGTGCAGACGGTTCGGGTCGTTCGCCGGGTGCCGAAGGCCCCGTCCGCATTCGAGCAGCAGAGCAACCGTCGTGCCGCCAGTGCCCGGTTGCGGGTGGTCGAACGCATCGAGCCCACTCCCACGAAGGGTCGGCGCTGACATGGCCCACGCAGTTCGTGTCCAGCGCCCCGAGCAGACCGCCCGCCCGGCCGAGACCAAGCAGGCCAGGCAGGCCAAGCGGCTGAGTCTGGTGGAGATCCAGCCGCGTCGTCGAACGGCGAGGGTCCTTGCCGTCATGGCCGTCGTCCTGTTCGGGCTGATGATCGCAGCGCTGGCGTTCCAGACCCAGATCGCCCGCACCCAGTTGCGGCTCGACACCCTCGACCGGGAGATCCGCCAGGCGCACGAGCAGTACGACGTGCTGCGCCGTGAGCGTGCAGAGCTCCGGTCTCCGGGCCGGCTCGCACAGGCGGCGATGACACTGGACATGGTGCCGGCGACTCAGACCCAGTTCATGACACTCGACGCGGATGTCGTGGCGACCGTGCAGCGCACCGGCGTGCTGGCGGACCACGCTGGCATCAGCGACGTCGAGCAGCAGTTCCGCGACTACGCCTCCGTCAAGGCGCAGGCCGGTGGCAAGCCGTGAGCATGACGCTGCGGGCGCGTCCCGCCGCCGAACGGCCACAGCGCCCTCACCGCACGCACGGTTCGCCGAATCGTCCGCTGCCGTCGCGGCCGGCCCCCCGGCCGCGGCGCCAGCGGCCCAGTCCTGCGCCGGTGGCTGCCCGTCGACCCGCGCCGCGGGCAAAGCGTCCGGCTCGGCCGGCGCGCGGTGTGTCGATCACGATGCGCCCGGGCTCTCCGCGTCGCCGCTTCCGGGTGATGCTCTACCTCATTCTGGTGGGCCTGCTGCTGGTGGTCGGACAGATCATCAGGCTGCAGACCTTCGGCCGGGAGTCGCTGGAGTCGGCGGGGCGCGCCCAGCGGGTCTCCGAATCGGTGCTGCCGGCGCAGCGCGGCACGATCTTCGCAAGGGATGGCGGGGAACTGGCGCTGAGCGTGCCATCGAGCACGCTCTACGCGAACCCCAAGCTGGTGACCGACCCCACCGGGGCGGTGTCGGTGCTGGGCTCGATGCTGTCGCTCGACGACAAGAAGCGTCAGGGCCTGTTGCAGGCGTTCACCGAGAAGTCGAAGGGTTTCGTCTACGTCGCCCGCCAGATCGACGATCAACTGGCCGATGCCGTGATGGCGCTGAAACTGCCGGGTATCGACCGTCTCCGCGAGGACCGGCGCATCATGCCGAGCGGCGAGGTGGGCAGGAGCATTCTCGGCGTCACGGACATCGATGGCAGCGGTGTGGCGGGCATCGAGAAGCAGTACGACATCCTGCTCACCGGAGTGGCGGGCGAGCGTGTCCGCGAACACGACCAGAAGGGTCGCAGCATCCCTGGCTCGGGCACGACGACCATCGAGCCCATCCCGGGCCGGGACCTCGTACTGACCCTCGACCGGTCGCTGCAGTTCCAGGTCGAGCAGGCCCTGATCGCCCGCGTCGACCAGACCAAGGCCAAGGGTGGAACGGTCGTGGTGATGGACACCGTGACCGGCGACCTCTACGCGATCGCGAACGTCGAGCGCGGCGACGACGACGTGGTGAGGGTGACGTCCGCGAACCGCGCTGCCGTCGACTCGTTCGAGCCCGGGTCCGTCGCGAAGGTCTTCAGCATGGCGGCGGTCGTCGACATGGGCGCGGCCGGTCCCGACACGACCATCACGGTGCCCGGCTACAAGGTGTTCGACGAGGGCACCCAGTGGGAGACCAAGATCAAGGACGCGGAGCCGCACGGCGACGAACCGATGTCGATGCGCCAGATCCTCGTGCACTCCTCGAACATCGGCACCTATCTGCTCGCCGACCGGATCGGCAGCGACAACCTGGCCGACTACCTCGGGCGGTTCGGGTTCGGCCAACGCACGTCGGTGGGTTTCCCGGGGGAGACCAAGGGTGTGGTGTATCCCGCCAGCGAGTGGCAGGGCACCGAGCGTGCCACCGTCACCTTCGGCTACCACTACCAGGCATCCGCGCTGCAGTTCGCCGCGGCGGTGAACGCGGTGGCCAACGGCGGCCTCTTCGTGCAACCGCGTCTGTTGAGTGCGGTGATCGGCTCACGTGGCGAGATCATCGAGATGGCCCCTTCCGCAACACATCAGGTGGTGTCACCGGCGGCGGCCGCCACGATGACCTCGATGCTCACCGACGTGGTGTGCGACGGCACCGGCAGGGAAGCCCGCATCGACGGCATCTCGGTTGCCGGCAAGACGGGCACCGCCTACAAGGCATTGAACGGCAGTTACGGCATCGACGGTGAGCGGGCGTACCGTGCATCGTTCGTCGGCTACTTCCCGGCGCAGGCACCGAGGGTGACGGTGCTGGTGACCATCGACGAACCGGACCCCACCTCGAACGATCGTTTCGGCGGGAAGGCCGCAGCGCCGCTCTTCGCGACGATTGCGACCGCCGCCATCCACGACCTCGAGATCACCCCGACGCCTGGTGACCAGGGCTGTCCGTCGAAGGGCTGACGTCGGTGGTAGTGGTGGCGCAGCGGCGACTCGGCGACCTGGTCGGGGCGGCCGGGACAGCGGGGGCGCGCCTCATCGGTGACGAGACGACGATGGTCGGCGGGATCACCCACGACTCCCGGCGTGTGCAGCCCGGCTGGATGTTCTGTTGTGTTCCCGGGGCCAACACCGATGGGCACGACCATGCCCCCGCAGCGGTGGCGGCGGGCGCGGCTGCGCTGCTGGTGGAGCGCCCCCTGCCGCTCGACGTGCCGCAACTGGTGGTGCCCGATGCCCGCCGGGCGGTGGGCCATGTGGCAGCGGAGTTGTGGGGGAACCCGGCGAGGTCGCTGACGATGGTGGGTGTGACCGGCACGAACGGCAAGACCACCACGGCGACGTTGATCGCTGCAGTGCTGCAGGCCTGCGGCACGCCGACCGGGGTGATCGGCACCCTCACAGGGCGTTTCACCACCCCGGAACCGTGCGACCTCCAACGGCAACTGGCCGAGTTCGTCGCCGGCGGCACGAGGGCGGTGGTGATGGAGGTGTCTTCGCACGCACTGGCGTTGCATCGGGTGAACGGCTGCCGCTTCGGGGTGGCGGTGTTCACCAACCTCGGCCGCGATCACCTCGACCTGCACGGCACCATCGAGCAGTACTTCGCGGCGAAGTCGCTGCTCTTCACACCCGAACTCGCCGACCGATGCGTCGTCAACGTCGATGACGTGCACGGTCGGCTGCTGCGTGATGCCGCGACCGTGCCGACCGTGGGCTTCTCGGCCGCCGACGTCGAGGAGTTGCTCGTCACGCCGACGTCGCACTCCTACGACTGGCGGGGTGTGCGCGTGACGGTGGGAATCGGAGGTGCGTTCAACGCGATGAACAGCCTCGCAGCGGCAACGGCCTGCGCCCAACTGGGCCTGTCGCCCGGGGCGATCGCCGCAGGCCTCGCCACCGCGGGCACCGTGCCGGGTCGCTTCGAGCCGGTGCTCGCCGGCCAGGCCTTCGACGTCATCGTCGACTTCGCGCACACGCCCGACGGCCTGAGCGAGGCGCTCGGGGCAGCGCGCAGGGCTGCGGGGGCCGGAAGGGTGATCGCGGTGTTCGGCTGTGGCGGGGACCGTGACCGCGAGAAGCGGCCGCAGATGGGCGCCGTCGCTGCGGAACTCGCCGATGTGGTCGTGGTGACGTCCGACAACCCGCGTTCCGAGGACCCGTTGTCGATCGTGAATGCCGTCATCGCAGGTGTACCCCAGGGCTACCGTGACCGTGTGCTCAGCGAACCCGACCGTCGACGTGCCTTCTCGCTGGCATTCGCCGGCGCACGGCCCGGCGACGTGGTGGTGATCGCGGGCAAGGGTCACGAGACCACACAGACCATCGGCGACCGCGTGCTGCCGTTCGACGACAGGGCCGTTGCCCGTGAACTGCTGGAGGCGATGTCGTGATCGCAGTGATGATCGCCGCGTCAGCGGCCATGTTCTTCTCGTTGATGGGCACGAGGTTCCTGATCCGATGGTTCCGTCGCAAGGGTGCCGGTCAGCCGATCCTCGGCAAGGAGGACCGCGGCCCGGAACACCACATGGGCAAGCAGGGAACCCCCACGATGGGCGGACTGGCGATCGTCGTCTCCGCGGCGGTGGGCTGGGTGGTCGCCCACCTGCGGCCCGGCATCGCGTTCTCCGACCAGACGTTGATCATGTGGGTCGGCGTGCTCGTGCTGGCCGCGATGGGTTTCCTCGACGACTACATCAAGGTTCGCAAGCGTCACAACCGGGGCATCTTCTGGAAGAAGAAGAGTTACATCACGCTGGCGCTGTCGATCCTCATCGCCTGGTGGCTGGTGGCCGCCACCGGCGTCAGTGAGACCATCTCGTTCACCCGCGCCGACCTGCCCGGCTGGCACGTGCCGTGGCCGGTCTTCGTGGTCTTCGCGGGCCTGATCATCTGGGCCACCAGCAACGCCGTGAACGTCACCGATGGCCTCGACGGCCTGGCCGGTGGTTCGGCGATGATGGGCTTCTTCGCCTTCACGATCATCGCCTATTGGGCGTTCCGCAATCCTGATGTCTATCCGGCGGTCGTGAACCCTCTCGATCTCGCCGTGTTCGCCGCCGCGTTCGCAGGGGCGTGTGCCGGCTTCCTCTGGTTCAACGCGGCGCCTGCCCGTATCTTCATGGGCGATGTCGGAGCCCTCGGCATCGGGGCTGCGCTCGCGCTGTTGGCCATCACCACCGACACCCAACTGCTGTTGGTGCTGATCTGTGGCATCAACGTGATGGAGGCCGGTTCGGTCGCCGTGCAGATGGGTGTGTTCAAGGCGTCCGGCCGCAAGAAGCGCCTCTTCCGCATGTCGCCGATCCACCACCACTTCGAGCTGATCGGGTGGCCCGAGACCACGGTCATCATCCGCTTCTGGATCATCTGCGGCATCTTCGTGGCATCGGCGCTCGGCATCTTCATCGGCGACTTCACCAAGCTCGTCTCGGGTCGGTAGGTGGCCGCTGTGTCCGGCACCGCGCTCGTCTACGGCATCGCCCTCGCGGGCGATGCCGTCGGTCGCGAACTCGTGCAACGTGGGTGGCGTGTGCTCGTCGCCGACGATCAGCCGAACGACGCGAAGCGCAAGGCTGCCGAGTCGCTGGGAGCCACCCTCGCTGCCGCGCCCGAGGGCGCTGCCCTCGAGGCACTGGTGCAGCAGTGTGACATTCTCTGCCCTGCCCCCGGTGTGCCCGAGACGCACCGTGCGGTGGTCGAGGCAGCGCGGCAGGGCCGCCCCATCCGCACCGAGATCGACCTCGCCTACGAGTGGGAACAGCAGCGGGTCGGTGGGCCTCGACCGATGCTCGCCGTCACCGGGACCGACGGCAAGACGACGACCACGATGCTGACCGCGCACATCCTCGACACGGCAGGCCACCACGCGGCCGCGGTCGGCAACACCGACCTTCCGCTCGCCGCAGCGCTGCGCTCCGATGCGGACGTCTTCGTCGTGGAGTGCAGCAGTTTCCGCCTGAACTGGCTCGAGTCGTTCCGTGCGGAGGCATCGGTGTGGCTGAACCTCGCCCCCGACCACCAGAACTGGCACGTCTCGATGCAGGCGTACGAGGCCGCAAAGGCGCGGATGTGGGCACATCGTCGCTCCGGCGACGTCGCCATCGGTTTCGCCGCCGACCCGATCGTCATGCGGAACCTGTCCGTGGCGGGCGGCATCACGCGCACGTTCGGCACTGCCGACGCCGACTACTTCGAACGCGATGGCTGGTTGCACGGACCCTCCTGCCGGATCGCCGCGGTGGCGGGCATGACGCGTCGACTTCCGCACGACATCACCAACTCGCTGGCGGCGGCTGCGCTGGTGCTGGAGAGCGGCCTGGCCGCACCGCAGCACATCGCCGAGGCGCTCGCGACCTTTCGCCACCCGACGCACCGCATCGAACCCGTTGCGACGATCGGCGGCGTGCAGTGGTTCAACGACTCGAAGGCCACCACGCCCCACGCAGCGCTCACGGCCATCCGTGGTTTCAAGCGCATCGTGCTGCTCGCGGGTGGCCGCAACAAGGGTCTCGACCTCGGCAGTCTCGCCGGCGAGCACGAACGCGTGAAGGCAGTGATCGGGCTGGGGGAGGCCGGGCCGGAGGTCGTTGCCGCCTTCGCATCGCACTGCCCCACGCGCCTCGCCGACTCGATGGCGGAAGCCGTGCGCCTTGCCGGCGAGATGGCCGAACCCGGCGACGTCGTGTTGCTGTCGCCGGCGTGCGCGAGTTTCGACTGGTACCCGGACGGGGGCTATCCGGCCCGCGGTGACGACTTCAAACGACTCGTTCAGGAGCACGCATGACCGCATCTTCCACGATCCTCGGCGACCGCCGCCGCGTTGCCATGCAACGTGATGCGGCGATGAAGCGTCACCCGACGCGTCGGCCCTCCGCGGCCCAGGCGCCGCGCCCTGCCGCCTACTACCTCATCGCGCTCATCGCCACGCTGCTGACCCTGCTCGGTCTGGTGATGGTGCTCTCCGCGACCTCGATCAGCCAGTTCCACAAGGGAAACTCGCCATACCGCATCTTCAACCGTCAGCTCATCTGGGCGGGCTTCGGGGCGCTCGGGCTGTGGGTCGCCGCACGCACTCCCACCCGCCGCTGGCGTCCGCTCGTGGGCCCGGCCTTCGTGGTGAGCTGCGGCCTGATGGTGCTGCCGTTCGTTCCGGGCATCGGCCTGCAGGTGAACGACGCCCGGTCGTGGGTGGCCGTCGGCAGCTTCAGCTTCCAGCCCAGCGAGTTCGTGAAGCTGACCCTGCTGCTCTCGTGCGCGGCGTTGCTCGCGTCGAGGCGGGACGAACTGCACGACCTCCGCCGAACGTTCCTGCCGGTGCTGGCGCTCACCGCTGTCGCAGGCGGACTCTGCGTGGGGCAGGGCGACCTCGGCTCGGCGATCGTGATCGGCGTGATCGGGCTCTGCATGGCCTTCGTCGCCGGCTCGCCGATGCTGCCGGTCTGCGCCACGGGTGCCGCGGCCTCGCTCGGGGTGGTGATGGTGGCGCTCAGCGATGCCCGTCGCGCAGCTCGCTTCACGGCCTTCCTCGACGTTGCCGCGAACAAGGATCGCTTCAGCTACCAGACGTGGCAGGCACAGATCGCCCTCGTGCAGGGGGGTGTCACCGGCTCGGGCGTCGGTCGGGGCCAGAACAAACTCGGTGAGTTCCTTCCGCTCGCCCACAGCGACTTCATCTTCGCCGTCGTCGCCGAGGAACTCGGGATGATCGGCGTGATCGCCGTACTGGGCGGGTTCCTGGCCCTTGCGTACGCCGGCATGCAGGTGGCCTCGGCCACCCCCGACCCGTTCCACCGCCTCATCGCCGGAGGCATCGTCGGATGGCTGGTGGCGCAGGCGTTCATCAACGTGGGCGGCGTGACCGGTCTGCTGCCGGTCACCGGGTTGACCCTGCCGTTCATCTCCGCCGGTGGCAGTTCGCTGTTCGTCACCCTCGTCGCCACGGGCCTGCTGCTGAACGTGGCGCGCAACGTGCGATGAACGACCGCTGCTTCGCGGTCGTCACGGGCGGCGGAACCTCCGGCCATGTACTGCCGGCGCTCGCCATCGCGGACGCGCTCGTGGCGCGGGGCCATGCGCGGTCCGAGATCCACTACGTCGGCACCCAGCGCGGGGTGGAGACCCGGCTCGCCCCTGAGTCCGGCTACTCGCACACACTGCTCGACGTGGTGGGTCTGCAACGCAGTCTCAGCCGCCGCAATCTCTCGTTCCTGCCGAAGCTGATGGGCTCGGTGCGCGCCGCCCGGGGTCTGCTGCGCGAGTTGCGCCCCGCCGTGGTGGTGAATGTCGGTGGGTACGGCAGCTTCCCGGCCACTTGGGCAACGCGCCGGCTGGGCATCCCCTATGTGGTCGTCAGCTACGACCGCCGGCCGGGGCTGGTGTCGAAGCTCATGGCGCGCCGAGCCGCTGCGGTGGCGGTCGCCTTCCCCGGTTCGCGGTTGCCGGGGGCGCGCCTCACCGGGGCGCCCGTGCGCCAGGAGATCATCGCCGACGACAGGGCATCACAACGTGCCGAGGCCCGACGCGCCCTGGGGCTGCCGGCTGATCGCTTCGTGGTCGCCGTGATGTGCGGTTCGCAGGGTGCAGCCGTGGTGAACGCCGCCGTGACGGGGGTCGTCGAGTTGCTGGCCGAGCGCACCGACCTCGCCGTGTACCACGTGGTGGGGGACAGGTTCGTGGGCGAGGCCGCGCCCGAACGCGATGGCGCAGCGGGCATCCTGTACCGAGTGATCGGGTACGAGGACCGCATGCCACTGCTCTACGCGGCGGCCGACCTGATGGTCACACGCGGCGGCGCGGGAACCATCGCCGAACTGGCCACCGTGGGCGCACCGGCGATCGTGGTGCCCTGGCCGGGAGCCGCCGAGAACCACCAGCTCGACAACGCGCGAACACTCTCGGACGTGGCAGGCGCGGTGTTGCTCGAGCAGCACGACGTCACCGAACGGCGACTCGCCGACGAGATCCTCCGTCTGCAAGCAGACCAGGAGGCGCTGCGGTCCATCTCATCCAACGCCCATCGTGCCGGCGAGGTCCACCGCAGCGGGGCCCTGGTTGCGTTGATCGAGGAGGTCGCGGCGCGATGACGCAGCCCGCGGCACCACTCGACCTGTCCTCGCCGGGTCGCTACCACGTCGTGGGCGTGGGCGGCCCGGGTATGAGCGCGATCGCGATCGTGCTGGCCGAGATGGGTCACGACGTGAGCGGCAGCGACATCCGCGAGCGTGCCGTGCTCGACAGGGTGCGGGCCGCGGGGGTCTCCGTGCAGGTGGGTCACGAACGCTCGCTGGTGCACGGATGCGATGCCGTGACCTACTCGACGGCCATCCCTGCGAGGAACATCGAGATCGACGAGGCCCGGACGACCGGGGTGACGTGCATGCACCGATCGGGGATGCTCGCGTCGATCTGTGCCCAGGCGAAGTCGTTGGGAGTGGCCGGCACCCACGGCAAGACCTCGACGACATCGATGCTGATGCTGATCCTCGCGGAGGCCGGAAGGCGGCCCAGCTTCGTCATCGGTGGCGACGTCACCGACATGGGAACCGGCGCCCAGTGGACGGGCGGGGAGTGGCTGGTGGTGGAGGCCGACGAGAGCGACGG
>JBJTXX010000364.1:0-2031 GCA_046082485.1 Actinomycetota bacterium | reverse complement strand
GAAAAAGAGAGGCAGAAACCACCAACGCGGCCCGCGAGGAAGGCAATGGGGGCCTGCGGCAGGGTGCGGAACGCCTCACACATCGCGTGGAAGTCGTTCAGCGACTCGGGTGTGCCCGCATCGGTGGGCAGGTGCTGGATGAGCGTGACGTCGAAGTGGGCGATGAAGAACTCGGGGTTCGCCGAGCGCAGCACCACCACTCGCACGTCCGGGTCGTCGGCCAGTTGCTGCGCCATGCGCGTCATGCCGATGTAGAGACCGAGGTCGAACAGGTTGATGGGCGGGTTGTCGATGGTGACGGTGGCGACACCTTCCACGACCTGCAGCGTCAGCGGTTCGCCCACGACGGCCGCCTCAGAGCCACTCGTCCAGCACCGAACGCGTGCGTGCCACTTCCCCGGGGTCGCTCGTGAAGATGCCCGCATTGAAGTCGGTGACACCGATCGACTGCAGGTGTCGCACCTGGTCGCGCACCTCGGCCTCGGTGCCGACGATGGCGATACCGCCCGGGCCGTCCACGCCCTCACGGTCCATCATCGTCTTGTAACTGGGCAACGTGTCGTACACGGCGAACACCTGTGCCGCCACCTTGCGGGCCCGGTCGACGTCGTCGGTGACGGCGATCGGCAACGCGCACACCACCCGCGGCTCGGGGCGGCCCGCATCGGCCGCAGCCTGACGCAACGTCGGGATGGTGAGGTCCTCCAGCGTCTTGGGACCCACACACCACGTGCTGGTCCCATCGGCCATCGAGCCCGTGAGGCGCAGCATCTGCGGGCCGAGCGCGGCGATCACCACGGTCGGGCGACTGCTGCCGTTCGCGGCAAGGCCGCCCTGCACCCGGTACTCCTCGCCCTGGAAGCTCACCGGCTGGCCCTCGAGCAACGGCATCAGCACCGAGAGGTACTCGCGCAGGTGCCGCACCGGCTTCGCGTACGACAGACCCCACATGCTCTCGACCACGATCTGGTGCGACAGGCCGATGCCCAGCACCAGTGGGGCGCCGCCACGGCTGTTGATGACGGCCTGGGTGCTGAGCGCCTGCTGGGCCATCACCCACGGGTGACGCGGGTAGGTCGGAATGACCGCCGTGCCCAGTTCGATGCCCGGCACCTCCCGACCGACGATCGACAGCGCCGTCAACGCGTCGTGACCGAAGATCTGCGACGACCAGAAGGTGTGCAGACCCCATTCCTTGGCCGCACGGGCCTCGTTCACGATGTCGTCGATGGTGCCGCCGTTGATGGCCGAGCTCATGGTTCCGATGCGCATGGGCGCACCGTACACCGCTGCCCCGGCGGCGGGATCAGCCGGGATGCGTCACGCCAGCGACACGAGCTCCAGCCAGTCCTCGCTGAAGTAGTCGACCTGTCCGTCGGGCATCAGCAACACCTTCGTCGGCGACAACTGCCCGACGAACTCGGTGTCGTGACTGACGAACACGATGCTGCCCTTCCAGCTGCTGAGCGCGTCGGCGACGCTCTGGCGACTGGGCGGGTCGAGGTTGTTGGTGGGCTCGTCGAGCAGCAACAGGTTGTTGCGGCCCACCATCAGCATCGCCAGCGCGAGCTTGGTCTTCTCACCACCGCTCAGGGTGCCGCTCTGCTGGTTCACCTTCTCGCCGCTCAGGCCCATCATGCCCAGCAGGGCGCGCAACTGTGTCTCGGTGTAGATCAGCCCGGGCGGCACCTCGGCCCGGATGTTGTCGAGCAGGCTCTGGTCGGTGCGCAGGTTGTCGTGCTCCTGCGCGTAGTAGCCCGTCTGCACCTGATGCCCGAACCGGAAGTCACCGAGGTTCGCGGTGGTCTCGCCGGCGAGGATGCGCAGCAGGCTGGTCTTGCCGGCGCCGTTCAACCCCAGCACCAGCAGCCGTTCGCCACGTCCGAGATCGAACGAGACGTCCTCGAACACCAACGGTCCGCCGTATCCCTTGCACAGATGCTCGGCGACGATCACCGTCTCGCCACACGGTGGCGGGTCGGGGAACCGAACGTTGAGGGTGCGCGACGACAAGGGCGCCTGCACTCGTTC
>JBJTXX010000363.1:0-6195 GCA_046082485.1 Actinomycetota bacterium | reverse complement strand
CATCGCTGGCGAAGCACTTCGCCATCGCCCCGGCCATCGACAGGTCGCCGTGCGGGTCGCCTTCGTCGACCATCGCACACGACCGGTACACCAGCCCGCGTGCGGCCTCGATGCGCATGGCACAGTCGGCCGCCATCCACTGCAGACCCTGGTTGTCACCGATGGCGCGGCCGAACGTGCGGCGCTCCTTCATGTAGCCGAGCGCGTAGTCGAGCGCGCCCTGGGCCACACCCACCGCCTGCGCACCGATGGTCGGCCGACTGCGATCGAGCGTGTGCATGGCGATGGCGAACCCCTGACCCACGTCACCGATGCGGTTGCGGTCCGGCACGCGCACCTCGTCGAGGCGGATGATTCCCGTCGGGGAACCCTTGATGCCCAACTTGTGCTCGAGTTTCTCGACCTGGACTCCCCATCCGGCCTCCACGAGGAAGGCGGTGATGCCCTTGTGGTGATCGTCGGATGTGCGGGCGAACACCGTGTACAGGTCGCTGACGCCGGCGTTCGTGATCCAGCACTTCGTCCCGGTGATCACCCAGTCGTCGCCGTCGCGGACCACCTTCGTGGTCATCGACGCCACGTCGCTGCCGGCATCCGGTTCGCTGAGGCCATAGCTGCACTGGCTGTCACCGCGGCAGACACGCGGCAGGTAGGTGTTCTTCAGTTCCTCGCTGCCGAAGTTGATCACCGGCAGCATGCCCAGCTTCGAGATGAGGAACGAGAGGCTGGTGCTCACGCAGACACGGGAGAGCTCTTCCGCAACGATGGCTTGGTCGACCAGCGAGGCGCCCGAACCGCCGTACTCGACCGGGTAACTGAGCGCAGTCAGTTCCATCGACTTCAACGCCTCGAAGTTCTCCCAGGAGAACTCTCCACGGCGGTCGACCTCGGCTGCCCGAGGTGCGATCTTCTCCTCGCAGAAACGGCGCACCACGGCGCGGAACTCACGCTGCTCTTCCGTGAGGGTGATGGGCTGCGTCACGGCGAAGGCCTACAGGCCCACCAGTTCGCGCCACCCGCTCGGGTAGGCGTCGGCGACCTGTTCGGGCGTGGCGAGCAGCGTGTGCTCGGGCACCATGTCGGCAAGTGCGCGCGCCTCGTCGTAGTGGTGCGGGTGACCCACGCCCTCGAACCGGCGACGGCGCTCGGCGAGCAGGTCGGCCGGTGGCTTGGCGTCGAGCCAGCCCCAGATCGTGAAGGCGATCGTCAGGTCGTGCACTACTGGCGCACGGCTGAACATCGACGCCCGCCGCAAGGCGATGCCCAGCGAGCCGCGGATCGCGTCCTCCGCGTGTTCCCCGCTCTGCAGCCGAAGGCGACCGCGGAAGCCGTTGGCGATCTTCAGGGCGAAGCCTTGGTCGGGCCCCTGATAGCCGAGGCGCTCACCGCTGGGCTGGAAGCCCGACAGCTCGGCGGGCCGCTGCGGCATCCAGGCACCCGGGGTCACCGGAGGTGAGGTGTACGAGCGCGACGAATCGACGGCCGGGGACGGTGCGAACTTGGGTGCAGCCATAGCCGTGTCAGTCTGTCACTCAGGCGGGCGCGTGCAACAGCCCGTAGACCAGTCCGTCCTCGAGCGCCCGCCACGAGGCCTCGATGATGTTGCCGCTGACGCCGATGGTGGTCCAGCTGCGGTCGCCGTTGCTGAAGTCGATGAGCACGCGCGTCACTGCGCCCGTGGCGGTGGCACCGTCGAGGATGCGCACCTTGTAATCGGTGAGGTGCACACGATCGAGCCCGGGGTACGCCGCCGCCAGCGCCGTGCGCAGCGCGAGGTCGATGGCGTTGACCGGGCCGTTGCCCTCCGAGGTATGCACGTGGCGTTCCTCGCCCACCCACACCTTCACCGTGGCCTCGGTGGTGAACGTGCCGTTCGGCAGTTCGTCGGTGATCACCCGCATGCTCTCGACCCGGAAGTAGCTCTGGTCCCAGCCCGACGCACGTCGCATCAGCAACTCGAGCGAGGCGTCAGCGGCCTCGAAGTGGTAGCCCTCGTGCTCGAGCCGCTTGAGGTCGAGGATCACGTTGTTCAACTGCACCGACTCGAGGGCGAGGCCCAGTTCCTCCGCCTTGATCTCGATGGTGGCCTTGCCGGCCATCTCGCTGACGACGAAGCGCGTGCCGTTGCCGACGAGCGACGGGTCGACGTGCTCGTAGGCGTCCTTCGCACGCTTGATGGCGCTGACGTGCAGCCCGGCCTTGTGAGCGAACGCACCTGAACCGACGTAGGGGGCCTGCGGGTTGAGGGGCCGGTTCAGCACCTCCGCCACGTGGTTGCTGACGCTGGTCAGCCGGTCGAGGTTGCCTTCGGGCAGGCACTGCATACCCAACTTCAACTGCAGGTTCGGGATCACGGTGGTGAGGTTGCAGTTGCCGGTGCGTTCCCCGAGACCGTTGAGCGTGCCCTGCACGTGGCGCACGCCGGCCAGCACCGCCGCCATCGAGTTCGCGACCGCACAGCCCGTGTCGTCGTGGCAGTGGATGCCGATGACTGCATCGTCGCCCACGTGCCGCTTCACGTCGGCCACGATCGCGCTCACCTCGTGGGGCAGGGAACCGCCGTTGGTGTCGCACAGCACCAGGTGGCTGGCGCCGTTCACGACGGCTGCCTCGATGGCGCGGAGGCTGAACTCGGGGTTGCGCTTGTAGCCGTCGAAGAAGTGCTCGAGGTCGACCAGCACGCGGCGGCCCTCGCCAGCGAGGAAGCGCACTGAGTCGGCGATCATCGCCTCACCCTCGTCGAGCGTGGTCTGCAGCGCTTCCAGCACGTGGTAGTCCCAGCTCTTCGCCACGATGCACACCGCCGCGGTCTGGGCATCGAGCAGGTTGCGCAACGTGGTGTCGTCGTCGACCTTGCCTCGCGGGCGGCGGGTGCTACCGAACGCCACCATCGTGGAGGTGCCGAGGCGCAGTTCCTTCAGCGCTCGGGCGAAGAACTCGATGTCCTTGGGGTTGGCACCGGGCCAGCCGCCCTCGATGAAGTGCACGCCGAGGTGATCGAGCTGCTCGGCGATGCGCAACTTGTCGTCGACGGTGGCGCTGACACCCTCGACCTGGAGGCCGTCGCGCAGAGTCGTGTCGAAGACCTCGACCTTTTCGCTGCTCGTGCTCATGTTCGTGGTCCTTCCGGATTGACAGGAGAAATGAAAGAGCCGCCCGTGGGGGCGGCTCAGAGCGCACTTCGGCGTGGTGCCGAGGTGCGCTATCGAATGATGATGATCGTGGCGATGGTCTGCGACATCACACCGCCATTCAAGCGTGGAAATCGGCCCACGTCAACGCAGACGCTTGTGAACAACCTGTGCACGAATGGCATACGGGATGTGGATGACCGAAGAAGTTTTGTGGGTAACCAACTTTCTCCGTGGATAACCCTGTGACTTCCAAAAATACCTCTTGACCTGCAGAAACAGCGGGTGCAGAGTGTGCGTCGTACCGGAAAGCGCACGCCAACCGGGGCTCGAGGAAAGGTGCCGAGAGGCCGAAGCAGCCAGCAATGGCGGCGGAGGCGGAACGGAGGCCAACCGAGTCCACGAGACGGAAGCGGGTTCGGTCGGAGGATGATCCTGATCCTCAGCCGGAGGCCCTCGGGCCGAAGGAGGAGGAGCTGGGCGGGCCAGCCGGGCAACCGGGGAAGCCGAGCCGGCAGTCGGGGCCACGAGGAGGTCCACCGGGCAACCGGGGGGCAGCCGAAGGGCAGCGGCTTCACCGCAGACGGAGGAACCGGGCAACCGGGGGTGCCGGGGGCGGGAAAAAGGGATCGCCCGCCGGGGCGCAAGCTCCGACGGGCGATGACATGGGTCGAGATGGAGGCTAACGCCCGAAGATCGATCGATGGTGGATCACTCTCCTAAGGAGTCGCCCCGGGCGGCGCGCCGACTTCGGTTGGCAGCGCAGCCCGGGGCGCTTCGCTTTTCGCCCGGTCGGGCATGGTGCGCCCGGAAACGGCGAACGCCCCAGCCGTGGCCGGGGCGTTCGAATGCGTTCTGCTCGGGGCAAGGCTCAGGCGTGCTCGCACCAGTCGGCGTAGCGCCGGTCCTGGCCACGCACCGCCTTGGCGTACACCTCGGCGACCGCGCGGGTGGCCGGGCCGGGGCAGGGCACCTTGCGGTCGTCCACCGAGCTCACCGAGCTGACCTCGGCAGCGGTGCCGCACACGAAGATCTCGTCGGCGATGTAGAGATCGCTGCGGGCGATGTTGCCCACCTGCACGTCGTAGCCGAGGTCGCGGGCGATCCGCGACACCGAGTTCTGCGTGATGCCCTCGAGCGCACCGGCCGACAGCGGCGGCGTCAGGATGACACCGTTGCGCGAGACGAAGATGTTCTCGCCGGTGCACTCGGCCACCAGACCCGACGGGGCCAGCATGATGGCCTCGTCGTAGCCGGCCTTCAGCGCCTCGACCTTCGCGAGCGAACTGTTCACGTAGTTGCCGACGGTCTTGGCAGCGGGCGGCATGGTGTTGTGGTCGTGGCGGGTCCACGACGAGATCTTCATGCGCACACCCTTCTCGACGGCGTCGTCGCCGAGGTAGGCCCCCCACGGCCAGCAGGCAATGGCGACGTCGACCCTGCAGGGCAGCGTGTTCAGGCCCATCTCGCCGTAGCCGTAGTACGCGATCGGGCGCACGTAGCACGCCTTCAGACCGGTGCTGCGCACCGTGTCCTTCACCGCCTGCACCAGTTCCTCGACCGTGTAGGGGATGTCCATCCCGACGATCTTCCCCGAGTTCAGCAGACGCTGCATGTGGTCGGTGAGGCGGAACACCGCAGGGCCGTCCGCGGTCTCGTAGGCACGGATGCCCTCGAACACGCCGGTGCCGTAGTGCAGCGTGTGGGTGAGCACGTGGATCTGGGCCTTGTCCCAGTCGACGAGCTCACCGTTCATCCAGATCTTCGGAGTGGTGGTGATCGGCATGATGATTCCCCTGTCGTTGCGGTGCTGGAAGGTAACGGAGTCGAGGGCGGCTCAGCCCGCCACGGCGGCCGCCAAGCGGTCGCCGATCTCGGTCGTGCTGCCCGGCGTGTGGTCGGCGCAGGCCTTGCGGATGCGATCGGCCGCCGCCGACTCGCCGAGGAAGTCGAGCATCAGCGCTGCCGACAACACGGCAGCGGTCGGGTTGGCCTTGCCGGTGCCCACGATGTCGGGGGCCGAACCGTGCACCGGCTCGAACATGCTGGGGCCGGTACGGGCCGGGTTCAGGTTGGCACTGCTCGCCAGGCCGATGCCGCCACTCACCGCGCCACCGAGATCGGTGAGGATGTCGCCGAACAGGTTGTCGGTGACGATCACGTCGTAGCGGTGAGGGTCCTGGACGAAGTAGATGCACGCGGCGTCGACATGGTTGTAGGCCGTCGACACCTCGGGGTACTCGGCGGCCACATCGTTGAAGGCCCGTTGCCAGAGGTCGCCCGCGAAGGTGAGCACGTTGGTCTTGTGCACCAGCGTGACGTGCTTGCGGCGGGTCATGGCCAACTCGAAGGCGTATCGGATGGCACGTTCGGCACCCATCCGGGTGTTCACCGAGCCCTGCGTGGCTACCTCGTGGGGCGTCCCCCGGCGCAGCACGCCACCTTCTCCCACATAGGGACCCTCGGTGTTCTCACGTACCACGACGAAGTCGTGGGGCGTCGTGTGGCCGGGCGCCGTCCCGGAGAACGGCCGCTGGTTCACGTACAGGTCGAGTTCGAAGCGCATGCGTAGCAGCAGACCCCGCTCGATCACCCCCGGCGCAACCTCGGGTGTGCCGACCGCGCCGAGGAGGATCGCGTCGAACCCACGGAGGGTGTCGAGGGTGTCGTCGCCGAGGATCTCGCCGTCGCGCAGGTAACGCGCACCACCGAGGTCGAACGATGTGGTGTCGAGGTCGACCCCGGCGGCCCTGACCACCCGGAGTGCCTCAGCCGTGACCTCCGGCCCGATCCCGTCGCCGCCGATCACCGCAATCCGATGTGCCATACGGCACGACACGGTATCCGGTCGGGTCGCGCCCACCACGTGCCCATCTCCTGCACACGTGCCACCCCGACAGGGGACGGGACCCCGCCGGTAACATTCGATGGGCATGACGACACATCATCTGTCGAGAGCAGCGTTCGACCGACTGACCGCCGAACTGCACGACCTCACCACGCGCGGACGGATCGAGATCGCCCAGAAGATCGAGGCGGCCCGTCTCCTCGGCGACCTCAGCGA
>JBJTXX010000362.1:0-7346 GCA_046082485.1 Actinomycetota bacterium | reverse complement strand
GGCGCTGGGGCTGGCCGCGCCCGGTGCGGAGAGCACCTCGACGCCGGTCTCGGTGACCAGGCAGGTGTGCTCGAACTGGGCGGTGCGCTTGTCGTCGGCTGTGATCGCGGTCCAGTCGTCGTCGAACACCATCTTGTGCTGCCAGGTGCCGAGCGTGATCATCGGTTCGATGGTGAAGGTCATGCCCGGCCGCATGATCATGCTGGCCCGCTCGTCGTAGTAGTGCAGCACCTGGATGTCGGTGTGGAACTGCTCGCCGATGCCGTGGCCGATGAAGGCCCGCACCACACCCATGCGGTGCTTCTCGGCGTGGTTCTCGATGGCCCGGCCGATGTCGCTGAGCGGCCTGCCCGGCTGCACGGCCTCGATGCCGTGCCACATGCACTCCTCGGTCACCTTCACCAGTTCGCGGCTGAGGGGGTCGACGTCGCCGACGAAGAACGTGGCGTTCGTGTCGCCGTGCACACCGCCGACGTAGCACGTGACGTCGAGGTTCACGATGTCGCCGTCCTGCAGGGGCCGCGAGTCGGGGATGCCGTGGCAGATCACCTCGTTCGCGCTGGTGCAGACGCTCTTGGGATAGCCGTGGTAGTTCAGCGGGCTGGGGTAGGCGCCGCGTTCGACGGTGGCGTCGTGCACGAACACGTCGATCTCGTCGGTGGTGATGCCGGGCCGCACCAGCTCGCCGGCGAGGCGCAACACCTCGGCCGCCATCGCACACGCATGACGCATGCGCTCGATGATCTCGGGCGACTTCACCCTCGGCTCCGCCCAGCGTGGTGCCGAACCGGTGACCGCGTACGGCGGCAGCTGGATGTGTGACGGCACCGTGCGCATCGGGCTGATCTCGCCCTGCAGCACTCGGCCCTCGAGGGGGCGGTGGCAGCGCTTGTACTTGCGGCCGCTGCCGCACCAGCACGCGTCGTTCGCCTGCGGCAGAACGGCGGGGGGCTGGGTGGACGGCACGTCGGCCATTCTAGGTACGGGCCGGAAGGTTGTGACCCTGTGAGAAAGTGACGAAGGTCCCGCACCGCGGGGCGCTCGGTGTGGTTGCCTTTTGGGAATGGACGACACCTCCACCCCCATCTCGGTGTTCCTGCTCGACGATAACGAGATCGTGCGTCGCGGTGTGCGCGAGTTGATCGAGTCCGAACCCGGTCTGACGGTGGTGGGCGAGGCGTCCACCGCGGAGGAGGCCCTGCACCGCATTCCTGCCGTGCGGCCCGACGTGGCGGTACTCGACGTGCGCCTGCCCGACGGCAGCGGCGTGGAGGTGTGCCGTGAGGTGCGCAGCCAGTTGCCGGGTCTCGCCTGTCTGATGCTCACGTCGTTCAGCGACGACGATGCGCTGTTCGAGGCGATCATGGCCGGTGCCTCCGGTTACGTGCTGAAGCAGATCCGCGGCAACGACCTCGTCACCGCCATCCGCCGTGTGGCGCGTGGCGAGTCGCTGCTCGACCCGTCGGTCACCAGCAAGGTGCTGCACCGCCTGCGCAACCCATCGGAGGAGGACGAGCGCCTTGCGAAGCTGACGCCGCAGGAACGTCGCATCCTCGATCTCATCGCCGAGGGCGCCACCAACCGGCAGATCGGCAACGAACTGCACCTCGCGGAGAAGACCGTGAAGAACTACGTGTCGAACATGCTGATGAAGTTGGGCATGAGCCGCCGCACCGAGGCCGCCGTGTTCGCTGTGAAGGCCAACGCCCAGCGCAAGGACGGTTGACCCGCGCCGCACCGCGCCGCACCGTGGCGGCCGTGCCGGTTCAGTCGTCGAGCGGCACTTGCCAGCGCACCGTGGTTCCCCGCTCGTCGGAATCCACCACGCACGTGCCACCCAGCCGTGTCGCACGGTCGTGCATGTTCAACAGGCCACTGCCCAGTCGGTGGGTGGCAGGAATGCCCGCGCCATCGTCGGCGACGGTCAGCAGCAGATCCTGGTCGTTGTGGCGCAGGCTGACATCCACCTTGCGGGCGCGGGCATGACGGGCCACGTTGCTCAGCGCCTCGCGGGCAACGGCCGCGACCTCGGCGGTGACCTCGGCGTCCACGGTGTCGAGCACGCCGGCGAACTGCAGCGTGGGTCGGAAGCCCAGCACCCGGGCGCTCTCGTCGACGAGGTCGTTCACCACCACGCGCACCGTCCGCCCGGCGCTGCGCTTGCTGGCGAGGCCGAAGATCGCGGTGCGCAGTTCGTGGATCGCGTCGTCCTGGTCGTCGATGATCCGTTCGATCTTCGCCTTGGCGGCATCGGGCACCGAGTTCAGCACGCTCTGCAGGCTGAGTCCGGCGGCGAACATCCGCTGGATGACCGTGTCGTGCAGGTCACGGGCGATGCGTTCGTGGTCCTCGGCCAGCAGCACGCGCTCGCGGGCCGCGGCCAGTTCCAGTTCCGCCTGACGATTCTGCGTGACGTCGCGCACCGTGGCGATCACGACCTCGTCGTCGGCCACGCTCGCCGGTGACAACGAGATCTCGACGGGGAACACCGAGCCGTCCTTGCGGCGGGCGCTGAGTTGCAGCCCAGCCCCCATCGATCGACGGTGGGGGCTGGCGGCGAAGGAGGCCCGGTGGTGTTCGTGGGCCGCTCGAACGTCGTCCTCCAGCAGCACCTCCACCTTCCGGCCCAGCAGTTCCTTGCGGTCGTAGCCCATCATCCGCTCGGTCTCTCGGTTCACCAGCACGATGTCGCCGTCGGTGTTGACGATGACGACGCCGTCGGGCATGGCCTCGACGACCTCGAGCAGCCAGTGGACGATGGCCAGTACGGTCACCCCAGCATTCTGCCACCGCCGCCAGCCGCGGCCCGGCCCCGGCCCCACCCCGCGCCCGCCGCACCTACCGCCCCGCGCGGCCCGGCCCCCGCCCCTCCCTGCCCCGGTTGTGTGTGTCACCACATAGAGCGACACAGCGTCTGTGTGGTGACACAGAGACCTTGGTTGGTGCCGTGCTGAGTCGGTTCGTGGGCGCTCAGCCGCAGAAGTCGTGGCAGATTCCGAGCCAGTAATCGGTGGAGAGGCCGAGGCTCTCGGTGTCGATGCGTTCGTCGTGGCCGTGGAAGCGACTGGCGAACAACTCGAAGCTGACGCCGGGTGCGAACAGCCCGGTGCCGTAGGCGACGGTGCCCTTGCCGCGGAAGAACCTGCTGTCGGTGGCGCCGACGATCAACTCCGGCAGCAGCGAAGCCTGCGGGTACACCACCTGGGTGCGGCGCTCGAGGATGGGCCACAGGTCGGTGTCGAGCGGCGAGATGGTGGAGGCGTCGTTGAAGATCGACGTCACCTCGATGCCGTCGGCCAGGTCGCCGATGGCCTCGTGCAGATAGCCCAGCACGCGGTCGCTGTCGTCCCCCGGAAGGGTGCGGATGTCGACGTCGATGTCGACCACGTCGGGGATGACGTTGGTCTTGAAGCCACCGTGCATCACGTTCGGCGAGATGGTGGTGTGGGTGCAGGCGTGCAGCAGCCGGCTGGTGGCCACCGGCAGCATGGCCAGCGTGTCCTCCAAGCGGTTCGGGTCGAGCAGGCCGGCCTTCACGTCGGGTGACAGGTTGCTGGCCAGCACCCGGCCGGCCCACATCTCGTCGAGCTTCGCCTTCGGGGTGTAGTCGGCGAGGCGGCGCACCACCTCGGCAGCCTTGATCACGGCGTTGTCGGCGCCGTACGGCATGCTGCCGTGGCCCGGCGTGCCCTTCACTCGCAGCCGCCGCCAGGCGATGCCCTTCTCTCCCACGCTGATGCCCACGTGGCGGCCGTCGCCGTGCGACCACCCGCCCATCTCGGTGAGCACGTAGTCGCATGCGATCGCATCCCAGTGGTGTTCCACCATCCACTTCGCGCCCCACACGCCGCCGGCCTCCTCGTCGGCCACACCGAAGTAGATGATGTCGCCCTTGGGCTGGAAGCCGCTGCGTGCCAGGTGCTTGAAGGCCACTGCCATCGAGGCCGTGATGTTCAGCATGTCGATGGCGCCACGGCCCCACACCTCACCGTCGATCACGTCGCCGCAGAACGGGTCGCGGTTCCAGCCGTCGCGGCTCACGGGCACCACGTCGGTGTGGCCCATCAGGCACAGCTTCGGTGCGTCGGGGTCGCTGCCCTCGATGCGCGACACGATGCTGGTGCGGTCGGCCCGGGGCGTGAACCGTTCGCAGTCGAGCCCGGCGCCCTCGAGGTAGGCCTGCAGCGTGTCGGCGTTGCGGCGCTCGTCACCCGAGTCGGGCGTGCCGTCGTTCACGCAGGCGTTGCGGATCAACGCCTGCAACAGTTCCGTGGTCTCGCCCGTGTGCCCCAGCAGTTCGCCCATGCCCGGAGCGTACGCCCGGCCGCCCTGCCCCCTTGCCCCCAAACCCCCGGGGATGTCGCGCCCCTTTCGATGACTTTCGATGAAGAGGGCGCGACATCCTCGCAATGGGGAGGGGGAGGGGTGGGTGGGGTGGGGGAGGGGTGGGTGGGTCAGGCGTGGCCGATGCGGAGGTGGGGAATGGTCTGCTCGTAGGTGTGGGCGAGGCAGAGGGTGTCGACATCGGCACGGGGCGGCCCGATCATCTGCATGCCGGCGGGAAGACCACGGGGGTCGAAGCCCACCGGCACGCTGATGGCGGGAAGCCCGGCGAACGTGGCGTAGAGCGTGGTCTCCATCCAGCGGTGGTAGGTGTCCATCTGCCGGTCGCCGATGTGCGTGGGCCAGCGCTGCTCGACGGGGAAGGGCCACACCTGCGCGGTCGGCAGCACCAGCACGTCGAAGCGTCGGAACAGCGATTCGACGGCGAGGTGGTAGCGCGTTCGCACGGTGGCGGCCCGGTTGATGTCGGTGACGGTGAGGGCATTGCCGCGGTCGATCTCCCAGAGGATTTCGGGCTTCACCAGTGCCCGGTCTGCGTCGTCAGTGACGGCCGCACCGATGCCGGCGATCACCACGAAGTGCCGCCATGTCAGCCACGCCTCCCACACCTCGTCGAGGTCGACCGGCAGCGTGGCCGGTTGAACCGCGCACCCGAGATCGGCGAGTCGACGCAGGCCGTCCTCGCACGCCTCGAGGATGCCGGGTTCGGTGGCCAGGCGACCGCCGAGGTCACCCAGCCAGCCCAC
The DNA here is from genome assembly GCA_046082485.1 of Actinomycetota bacterium. Lineage (GTDB taxonomy): Bacteria > Actinomycetota > Acidimicrobiia > Acidimicrobiales > Ilumatobacteraceae > UBA668. The sequence goes on along the minus strand of JBJTXX010000362.1, from coordinate 2,256 downwards.
CCGGGTGCCGTCGGGGTCGAACGAACTGAGGGTGGCGCGGGCGGTGGCCACATCGGCGAACTCGTGCAGTCGCCCGTCGAGCGACAGCGGCACTCTCGGGTCGAAACCAGACTGCGTGCCGAGCAGCATCGCCACGTCGATGACGCTGCGACCCATCGGCCCCTCGGTGCCCATCTGCGACAGGTACTGATCCCGTTCGGGCAGGCTCGGCACTCGGCCCTGGCTGGGCCGGAAGCCGAACACGTTGTTCCATGCGGCCGGGTTGCGCAGCGAGCCCATGTAGTCGCTGCCGTCCGCGACGGGCAGCATGCGCGTGGCCAGCGCGACGGCCGCGCCGCCGCTGCTGCCTCCGGCGGTTCGCGCCGTGTCGTAGGGGTTGCGGGTGACGCCGAAGACCTCGTTGAAACTGTGCGAACCCTTGCCGAACTCGGGCACGTTGGTCTTGCCGATGATGAGGGCACCGGCAGCGCGCATTCGCGCCACCATCAGGCAGTCGTGCTGCGGCACGTGGTCGCGGAACAACGGCGAGCCCATGGTGGTGCGCAGGCCCTTGGTCTCGGCGAGGTCCTTGATGGCCTGCGGCATTCCGTGCAGCCACCCGCGCGAGAAGCCGGCCGCCAGTTCGTCGTCGCACACGGCCGCCTCTGCCATCAACACGTCGCGGTCACGGAGACTGACGATTGCGTTCAGCGCCGGGTTGCGTTCGTCGATGCGGTCGAGGAACGCGCCCATCACCTCCCGGCAACTGACCTCGTGGGCATGGATGGCCTGCGACAGGTCGGCGGCACCGAGGTCTGTGGGGTTCATGGTTGCAGCACCACTCTCACGTGCTCGTAGCGGTCCATGCGCCGCGGGTCGTGCCGCACCTCGCCGGGGCAGAGGGCAAGCGCGGGGCAGCGCTGCAGCAGGCGCTCGAACGCAATGGTGGCCTGCATGCGAGCGAGCGGAGCACCGATGCAGAAGTGGATGCCCTGTCCGAAGCCGAGCGACACCTGCTCGGGTCGGGTGATGTCGAAGCGTTCGGGGTTGGTCCAGCGCTCTGGGTCGCGGTTCGCAGCGCCGAGCGCCACGCGCACCGTGCTGCCCGCCGGAATGGTGCGGCCGCGCATCTCGATGTGTTCGAGCGCGAGTCGCGGCGTGGTGGTCTGCTGGTTCGGGTGGTGGTAGCGCAGCACCTCGGTGACTGCCCCGGCGACGCGCTGCGGCTCGGCCTGCAACAGGGCCCACTGCTCGGGATGTTGCAACAGCAACAACATGCCGCTCGAGATCATCCGCTCGGTGGTGGTGCCGGCCGCGTTGTACATGGTGAGCAGCGCAGCGAGGATCTCGTGGTCGGTGAGTGTCTCGCCGTGCTCCTCTGCCTGCACCAGTGCGGTCACCAGATCGTTGCCCGGCCTGCTGCGCCGGTGTTCCACCACCTCGGTGATGAAGTCGAGCTGCCACACCAGCGCGGCCTTGGCTGCGGCCCGTTGTTCGGCGCTGGCCGTCGGGTCGCCGAGGCGCTCGGTGTCCTCGAACGAGGCGCGGAACCGGTCGCGCGCATCGGCGGGGATGCCGATCATCTCCGAGGCCACCGTGATGGTGAGCGGGAAGGCGAGTTCGGTCACCAGGTCGAGTTCGCCCTGCTGCAGGCCACGGTCGATGAACCCGTCGACCAGTTCCAGCACTCGACCGCGCTGCTCGTCGACCGCCGCCCGCGTGAACGCCTGCTGCACCAGTTGGCGGATGCGCGTGTGGCCCGGCGCGTCCTTCATGTTGAACGAATGCAGCACGATGCGCTGGGCCCGGGCGTAGGCCGCGTCTGCCTCCGCGAGTGTCGCGGCTGCGGTGTCGCCCGGGGCCGAACGCTCTCGCACCGGCGCACCCGGCAACGCGCCCTTCTTCGTCCACTCGCTCGACAGACGGGGGTCGCGCAGCGCCGCCGCCACGTCGTCGTAACGGGTGAGCAGCCAATAGCCGTGCGGCGAGCGGTGCACGGGGTCGTGCTCGCGCAGCCAGCGCAGCGTGGGCGCGGGGTCCTCCAGGAACTCACGCGAGTGCAGGTCGAGCGGCAGTTCGATGGCGGTTCCTCCGGGGACGTCGGCGACTCTAGCCACGTGAGGGCGCGCCGTCCGAGGGGGTACGGTCGGCCGCATGACCGTGCTCGAACCGAACGTCCGCCGACTGCTGGAGTGGATGCCGAAGGCCGAACTGCACCTGCACCTCGACGGCAGCCTGCGCACCAACACCGCGATCGAGTTGGCGCAGCAGCACGGC
>JBJTXX010000361.1:0-2409 GCA_046082485.1 Actinomycetota bacterium | reverse complement strand
ACCACTACAGCGCGCTGCTGCCCGGCAGCGACACCGAGTTCCTGCTGAACCCCAAGGGTGCGCACTTCTCGCGGATCACCGCGTCGTCGCTGCTGCGGCTCGATGCCACCCAGGCCGGCCACGGCGTGCACCCCGACGCCGACCCCACCGCCTGGTCCCTGCACGCTCACCTGCACCGCCTCGTGCCGCATGCCCGGGTCATCCTGCACACGCACATGCCCTACGCCACCTCGCTGGCATGCCTGCAGGACTTCGAGCTGATGATGCTCGACCAGAGTTCGTGCCGCTTCTTCCGGCGCGTGGCCTATGACCGGAACTTCGGTGGAATGTTCCTCGACGACAGCGAGGGCCCGCGCCTCGCGAAGATGCTCACCGACGGCGTCAGCACGGTGTTCCTCGGCAGCCACGGTGTGATGGTGGTCGGCAACACGGTGGCGGAAGCGTTCGACGAGCTCTACTACCTCGAGCGGGTGGCGCAACTGCACGTCTACGCGCTCAGCACCGGTCGTCCGCTGATGGTGATCCCCGACGACGTTGCCGAGTTGACCTGCAAGCAGTGGCTGGCCTACCCGGAGGGCTTCGACCTGCATCTCAAGGCCGTCATGGGCATCCTCGACGAGGAGGAGCCCGGCTACGCCGGTTGACCCCTCGGCTACCATGCGGCGCATGGGGAACGTGGTCGGTCTGGAAGTCGGTCTGCCGTCGTCGATCGAGCAGGTCGACACGGAATGGATGACGAAGGTGCTCCGCGGCAGTGGGGCGATCGGTGACGGCACGTCGGTGTCGGCGATGGGCATCGAACCGTTCGCGGTGGGTGCAGGGCTGTTGAGCCTGCTGTACCGCGCCGACCTGCAGTACAGCGGCGACCCGGGTCCGCCGACGGTGATCGTGAAGTTCCCGATCGACATCCCGCACCAACGCTCGCTGGCCGACGCGTTGGGGTTCTACCCGCGTGAGGTGCGGTTCTACCGCGAGGTGGCGCCGCAGTCGCCGGTGCACACCCCGTTGGTGCACGCGGCGATGATGGCGCCCGACAGCACCGACTTCGTGGTGGTGATGGAGGACCTCAGTCACCACGACTCGACCGACCAGCGCATCGGTGCCAGTTGGGAACAGGCGACGGCGTCGATCGACGCGATGGCGTCCCTGCACGCCCACTGGCACGGGCACCCCGGCCTCGCGGACCTCGCCGACACCTTCCCACCGATGCTGAACCCCGGCTATCTGCACGGTCTGCCGCAGATCTTCGCCAGCGGCTGGCCCGGCGCACAGGTGCACGGGGCCGACTTCCTCACCCCCGCGTTGGTCGAGTTCGGCAACCACTACGGCGACCACATGGAGTTCATGCTCACCACCGCCAACACGCCGGCGACCTTCGTGCACGGCGACTGGCGGCTCGACAACCTGTTCTTCGACGGTGAACGGGTGAAGGTGATCGACTTCCAGATCTCCGGGCTCGCGAGCGGCGTCTACGACCTCGCCTACTTCGTGAGCCAGTCGATCGACCCGGTGGTGCGCGCCGGCCGCGAACACGAACTGATCGACCGGTACGTCGCGGCGCTCGCGGCGAACGGGGTGCAGCGCGACCGCGACGAGGTGGAGCACCAGTTCAAGGTGGCGGTGGCGCAGTGCTTCATCTACGGCGTCAGTTCGTTCCCGTCCTGGGACCAACTGCCGCCCCGCGGCCAGGACCTCGTGCTGTTGCTGTTCGGCAGGGCGGCCAAGGCGATCGTCGACTTCGACGCGCTCAGCGCCTTCCCGTCACTGGGCTGACGGAGTCGCCCTGTAGAACGGGGTGTGCTCGGGTGCGAGGGGAGTGTTGCCCAGGATCAGGTCGGCGGCCTTCTCGGCCATCATCATCACCGGTGCGTAGATGTTGCCGTTCGTGACGTAGCGCATCGCCGAGGCATCGCACACCCGCAGGCCTTCGGTGCCCCACACCCGCATCGAGTCGGGGTCGACCACCGAGCTGTCGTCCTCCATGCCCATGCGGGCGCTGCACGAGGGGTGCAGGGCGGTCTCGCCGTCCTTGCGCACCCAGTCGAGGATCTGCTCGTCGGTGCTGGCCGACGGCCCTGGCGAGATCTCGCCGCCGCTGAACGGGGCCAGTGCCGGCTGGCCGAGGATGCGGCGGGCGGTCTGGATGGCCTCGACCCACTCGCGACGGTCCTGATCGGTGGACAGGTAGTTGAAGCGCACCTGTGGCTTCACCTTCGGGTCGGTCGAGGTGATGGTGACCGAGCCGCACGAATCGGAGTACATCGGGCCGATGTGCACCTGGTAGCCGTGGCCTCCTGTCGGTGCCGAACCGTCGTAGCGCACGGCGATCGGCAGGAAGTGCAACATCAGGTTCGGGTAGCGCTCGCTGGTGTTGCTGCGGGCGAAGCCGCCCGACTCGAAGTGGTTGCT
>JBJTXX010000360.1:0-10419 GCA_046082485.1 Actinomycetota bacterium | reverse complement strand
TCGATCACCACGATGCCGCCGATGTCGCGCAGACGCAGTTGCTTGGCCACCTCTTCGGCGGCTTCGAGGTTGTTGCGGAACACGGTTTCTTCGAGGTTGGTGCTGCCCACGTTCTTGCCGGTGTTCACGTCGATCACGGTGAGCGCCTCGGTGTGCTCGATGATCAGCGAACCACCGCTGGGCAGCCACACCTTGCGGTCGAGCGCCTTGTGCAGCTGCTCGTGGATGTGGAATCGCTCGTACAGGGGCAGGCCCTCGGCGGCCGCGTCGTACAGCTCGACACGGTCGGCCAGCTCGGGGTTGAAGGCCGACACGTAGTCGCGCACGTCGTCGTGCAACCGCTGGTCGTCGATCACCACACCGCGGTATTCGGCGTTGAACTCCTCACGGATGACGCGCACTGCCAGTTCGGGCTCGCGGTAGAGCAGGGTGGGTGACTGTGCCTTCTTGGCCTTGGCCTCGATGGCGGCCCACTGGTCGAGCAGACGGGTCATGTCGGCGCGCAACTCGTGCTCGGTGGCGTTCTCGGCCGCGGTGCGCACGATGAGACCGTGCTCGGCGGGCTTCACCCGGTCGAGGATGTTGCGCAGACGCTTGCGCACGTCGTCGGGCAGGCGCTTCGAGATGCCGTAGGTCTTCGAGTGCGGGATGAGCACCACGAACCGGCCCGGCAGCGAGACCTCCTGCGTGAGCCGCGCACCCTTGGCGCCGATCGGGTTCTTCGTCACCTGGCACATGATCAACTGCTTGGCGCGCAACATCTGCTCGATGCGGGGCTCCTTGCTCTTCTCGACGATGTCCTCGCCGTCGTACTGCACGTCGCCGCGGTAGAGCACCGCGTTCTTCGGCGTGCCGATGTCGACGAACGCGGCCTCCATGCCCGGCAGTACGTTCTGCACCTTGCCGAGATAGATGTTGCCGTGGATCTGACTGATGTCGTCGGCCGGGCGGCTGACGTAGTGCTCGATGAGCGTGCGGCCCTCGAGCACGGCGACCTGCGTCAGCGTGGGACGAACCTGCACGCACATCAGGTACCGGCCGACGGGACGCCCGCCGTACTCGCGCCCACGGCGACGTTCGAGCACGTCGGCTGCCAGCAGGCCCTGCGCCTGCGGGCGGGGCTGGCCCTCGCCCTTGCCCTTCCCGCGGCGACGCTTCTTGGCGCCCTCACCGGCCGGCTTCTGCTCGCCGGCAGGCTGCTGGGCCTGTTGCTGGGCCTGCTGCTTGGGCTGCTGGGCCTGCTGCTTCGGCTGGCGCTGCTTGTTGCCACCCTGACGCTGCTGGCCCGACTTCGCGGCCTGCGATTTGGCCGGCTTGTCGGCGGCCGGCGCCACGGGGGCGGCGCGGGTGTCGCCGATCTGCGGCTTGCGCACGAGCGCCTTCTCGGCCGCGGCGGGCGACGGCCGGTTCTCGCTCAACCGCTCGGGCAGTTCGGGGTGGTGCTCGGCCAACTGCTCGACGATGTGGCCCTCGTCCGAAGCACCGGTGTCGTCGGTGTCGTCGTCGTCCGTGTCGTCGTCATCGACCTGGTCGTCGGCGTCGGCATCACCGGCCGGCCGGTTCGGCTTCTTGCGGCCCTTGCCACCACGCGAGCCGCGACGACGCTTGCGCGCGGCCGTGCCGGCAACCGTCGGGTCGCCGATCGTGCTGGTGTCGTGCTCGCCGTCGGCAGTGCCGTCGTGGTGGTCAGCGGGGGTGTGGGCCTCGGCGGTCTCGCCGGTGCTGCTGAGTTCGTTGTCGTCCATGAAGGTCCCTTCTCATGCGCAGCCCATCGGGGTGCGCGGCGCGACCAGCGCAGCGGGAATGATCTCCCGCACCTCACCGTCGCGCTCGATCCATTGCTGTGTGCGCAGCACCCTCGCGGCCGTGTCGACCGGGTCGAGTGCAGGGAACATCGCTGCCAGCAGTTCGCTGGGGCGCAGTGCCCGTCCGTTGGTGGCCAGCACCGCGCACAGGTGCGGCCGGGGATCTTCGTCGACCTCGACGGTCGACAGTTCGAGGATGGCCGGGCGCACGTCGTCGACGCTGCGCTGACCCTTCCGTTCGCGCTCGACCGGAAGTGCCGGGGCAGCGAGCGTCGCCTGCGCCGCCTCGGCCACCTGCGGCTGGGAGACCCCGGCGAGCGTGAGCCGCCACGTGCACGACACGACGTCCTCCTGCAGCGACGGACTGCCCGCCTCGCGCTCGACCACGTGGGTGACCTCGTAGCCGGCCGGCAGGGCAACGCTGAACCGTTCGCGCAGGTCGAGCGGGTCGGGCGACTCACCCTCGGCGAGTTCCATGTCGAGGTACTCGGCCAGGCTCTCGGCCCCGGTCGGCAGTGCGAGACCGAATGACATCCGCGGCCGGGGCGTGAAGCCGGCCGAGTAGGCCAACGGCACACCCACCTTGCGCACCGCACGCTCCCAGTGCCGAGCCGAGTCACGGTGGCTGGTGAAGCGCACCTTGCCCAGTTTCGTGTGGCGGATCCGCAACTTCACCCCGTCACGTCCTCGCGTCTGCGGGGCAGCAGTGTGACGGGCACCTCGCCGCCGCGGGCGAGGTCCTGGCCGGTGCCCTGGCTGCCGCCCGCCGGCGGCACGGGCGACGCAACCACGTGCTCGATGCCGTAGCCGGTGCAGACGCCGCAGTCGTAGCACGGGGTCCAGCGGCAGTCGGGCAGACCGTGCTCGGCGAGGGCCTGCTGCCAGTCGAGCCACAGGAAATCCTTGTGCAGGCCGGCCGAGAGGTGATCCCAGGGCAGCACCTCGTGCTCGTCGCGGTGCCGGTGCACGTACCAGTCCACCGACAGCCCCTCGGCCGCCATGGCGTCCTCCCAGCGCGACAGCCGGAAGAACTCGTTCCACTCCTGGAACACTCCCCCGTCGCGCCACACGCGCTCCATGACCGCGCCGATGCGGCGGTCGCCACGGGCGGCAATACCCTCGGCGAGGGTGGCGGCGGGGTCGTGCCACTTCACGTTCACGCCCTTGGCCCGTTGCGCCGCATCGCGCACCAACTGCACCTTGCGGCGCAGTTCGGCCGTGGTGTTCTGGCCGAACCACTGGAACGGCGTGTGCGGCTTGGGCACGAAACCGCCGAGGCTGACGGTGACGCTGGCCCGGTTGGTGTGGCGGCGGCCCAGTTGCACGCAGTTCCGGGCGAGGTCGACGATGCCGAGGGTGTCGCTGTCGGCCTCGGTCGGCAGCCCGGTGAGGAAGTACAGCTTCATCCGGTGCCAGCCCTGCGAGTACGCGGACTCGACGGCACCGTAGAGGTCCTCCTCGGTGATCAGCTTGTTGATCACCGACCGCAGCCGCCAACTGCCGGCTTCGGGGGCGAAGGTCAAGCCGCTGCGGCGGCCGCCGGCCACCTCGCCAGCAAGGCCGACCGTGAAGGCATCGACCCGCAGCGACGGCAGGCTCACCGTGACCTGCTCGCTGGCGCCACAGCCGGCCGGGTTGAGGCTGCGTGCCACCTGTTCGATCCCGCTGAAATCGGCGGTGGACAGCGATGTCAGGCTGACCTCGTCGTAGCCGGTGCGGCGCAGACCGTTCTCGATCATGGTGCGCACCTGCTCGGCAGGGCGTTCGCGCACCGGCCGGGTGATCATCCCGGCCTGGCAGAAGCGGCAACCACGCGTGCACCCACGGAACACCTCGACCGCGAGTCGGTCGTGCACGACCTCGGTCAGGGGCGCCAACGGACGCTTCGGGTACGGCCAGTCGCCGAGCTCGGCAATGGTGCGCTTGTGCACCACGGCGGGCACGTCGGCGTAGCGGGGTGTGACGGCCTGCAGCGCCGCCCCGTCGTACTCCACCTCGTACATGGCGGGCACGTAGACACCCGGCACCTTCGACAACTCCCGCAGCACGCCTTCGCGGCTGCCCGGCGTTCGGCCCGACGCCTTCCACTCGCGGACGATGTCGGTGATCTCGCCGACCACTTCCTCGCCCTCACCGAGCACCACGAGGTCGACGAAGTCGGCCAAGGGCTCCGGGTTGAAGGCGCAGTGGCCACCCAGCACCACGAGCGGGTGGGTCTCGTCGCGCTGGGCCGACCGAACGGGCATGCCCGCCATGTCGAGCATGTTCAGCACGTTCGTGTACACCAGTTCGGCGGCCAGGCTGAACGCGAACAGGTCGAAGTCGCCCGCCGCCCGGTGGGTGTCGACCGAGAACAGCGGCACCGAACGTTGCCGCATCAGCGCCTCGAGGTCACTCCAGGGCGCGTAGGCGCGCTCGGCGACGGCATCGTCACGTTCGTTCAGGATTTCGTAGAGGATCTGGAGCCCCTGGTTGGGCAAGCCGATTTCGTACGTGTCGGGGTAGGCGAGCAGCCAGGACACCTTCCCGGGGGCATAACGGGGGGTGATGGCGCCGTCCTCGCACCCGATGTAGCGGGCCGGTTTCTGTACCCGGGCCAGGAGCGGTTAGATCCGTTCCCAGAGAGCGGTCATTTCCCGGCAGTCTACGACGCAGGTCACCGATAACGGCGCATGTGCACGTTCTGCACCAAACCCATCAGGGCGAAGAACGTCACGGTGCCCGAGCCGCCGTAGCTGATGAACGGCAGCGGCAGACCGGTGATCGGCATGATGCCCATCGTCATGGCGATGTTCTGGAACACCTGCCACAGCAGCATCGCGAACACACCCGTGCACAGATAGGTGCCGAGAAGGTCGCGTGACAGGTGGGCGATTCGCCAGATGCGCAGCAGCAACAGGGCGTAGAGGCCGATCACCACGGCGCAGCCGATGAGACCGAACTGCTCGCCGACCGCCGAGAAGGGGAAGTCGGCCCACTGCACCGGGATGTCGCGCTTCGCGTTCGTGATCGGGCCCTGCAGCCACCCCTTGCCGTCGATGCCGCCGGTGGCGAGGGCACGGATAGCATTTCGCCCCTGGTAGAGCAGGTCCTTCAGGTCGGGGTCGTTCGAGTCCTGGTTGAAGAACGCGGTGAACCGACGCAACTGGTAGTCGTTCACCAGTCTGGTGATGACCGCGGCCCCAACGGTGGCCGCCGAGAGCACGCTGATCATGAGGATGTAGCGGGTCTTCGCGCCGGCCACCAGCATCACGCCCATCGCCATCGCGATCAGCACCGACGCCGACCCGAGGTCGGGTTGGATGATGATCAGCGACGCCGGCGCACCGACCAGCATCAGGCCGATGATGAAGCGGTGGTACGGCAGCTCCTCGCTGCGATCGTCGGCCAGGTAGCCCGCCACCGTCAGCAACACCGTGAACTTGGCGAACTCGGCCGGCTGCAACTTCAGCGGGCCGAGGTCGAAGCTGAGCACCGTCTCGTTGCCGCGCACGTTCAACAGGTTCATCAGGGTGATGAGCGCCAACAGCATGAGCGTCACGCCGTACAGGAAGCGTGACCGGTCGAGCCACCACTCGTAGTCGAGGCTCATGACCGCCACCATCGCGATGACCGCGCCCACCAGGAACACCTCCTGCCGGGTGACGAACTGGAAGGGGTCGGCGAACTTGGTGCGCGACGCGCTGTAGATGACCAGCAATCCGATGACCGACAACGCCCCCTGGGCGAACAGCAGCACGAAGTCGATGTTGCGACGCGGTGCCGATGCACTGGCGTGGATATTGCCGAGACCCGAGTCGGGCTTGCGCTGCAGGAACGACAGTGCCACGACTCAGTCCTTCAGACCGGTGGTGCCGCCGAGGCATGCCTGGTCGCCGAGCGTCTTGGGGGGCGCAGGCGCGGTCGAGTTGAGGTCGAGAGGGTCGCTCACCAGCACGGGGTCGGTGTCGACCTTGCCGGAGATCGCGAGGAACGTGCACTTCGCCACGGGCGCGGCAGCCTTCGAGCCGTAACCACTCTTCTCGAGATAGGCGACGATCGTGTAGGGAATGGTGTCGTCGACGCTGTAGGCGCCGAACGCCGACGAGTCGTTCCACGGCAGGCTTGCAGCACCCTGGGCCGTGCCGGTCTTGCCGGCGATGTCGACGGGGAAGCCCTTGAACAGGTTCTCGCCGGTGGTGGCGTGGTAGTAGCCGTAGTCGACGCCGCGGCCGCGGATCACGCGATGCAGACCGTCGGTGATCGGCCCGAGGATCTCGGGGGGCATCTCCAGGCTGTCGCGGATCTTCGGCCGATCGAACGACTGCACCACGCTGCCCCGCGAGAGATCGGCGACGGCCGGCGCGGCATCGGGTGTCAGGGGCGCATAGATCGCCTTCACGATCGTGGGCTGCAGCAGGAAGCCACCGTTCGCCAACGTGGCGTAGGCATCGGCGATCTGGACAGGTGTCGCGGCCATCAGACCCTGGCCGATCGCAACCTGCACGTTGTCGCCCACCACCAGTCGAGGCACCTCGCCCTTGGCGAGCACACCCTTGTCGACGAGTGCCTTCTTCACGGCGTCGTCGGGGATGCGCCCCCTCCATTCGAACGGCAGTTGCACGCCGGTCTTGCTGCCGAAACCGAACCGTTCGAGGTTCACCTTCAGCAGGCTCTGCTGGTCGGCCAATTCCTCCGACAGCTGCCAGAACTGTTCGCCGAGGTGGTAGAAGAACGTGTCGGAGGACACGGCGAGTGCGTCGCTGACGGCGACCGGGCCGTACGAACTGGGCAGCCCCGTGTTCTTGCTCGTGGCATTCTTGAAGATGCACCGGGCGATGCCGCCGTTGTGCTGGCAGTCGTTCGGGTCGATCGACTCCAGCGTGTAGGTACCCTCGTCGGTCCAGACCGTGTTCGCGTCGATGAGCCCCGCATGCATGGCCGACCATGCGATGAACGGCTTGATCGTGCTGCCGAGGTTGTAGTTGCCCTGCACGGCGCGGTTCACGAGGATCGACTGGTCGGGGTCGATGCGGCTGCCGTCGGGGTTCGTGCTGGGGAAGAGCTGTTTGTACTTGGTGCCGCTGATGCCGGCTTCCATCCAGCGGTTGTCGAACGTGGGATAACTGGCCATCGCCAGGATCTGGCCGTTCTGGTGGTTCATCACCACCACCGACCCCGCAGGCGCCTTGTGCTGCACCCACTCCGGATAGTCCACCCGGGTGCCGTCGGGCTGCAGCTTGCCGTACACGCGGGTCTTGAAGTTGGTCTCGCGGTCGAGCGGGTTGTGCGGTGCCGAGTCGGCCTGCTTCAGGTCGGTGGGAAGGTTTCGGCGCTTGCGCAACTCCGTCTCGAGCGCCTGCTCCGCGTACTGCTGGATGTCGAGGTCGACGCTCAACTGGACGTCGAAGCCGGCAACCGGCTCGAGCCGCTCCTCCGCGAGTTCGCTCACGATGGCACCGGAGGCATCGACCTCGTAGACGCGCTTGCCCCACTGACCGTGCAACTCGCGCTCCATGCTCAACTCGACGCCGAACTGGCCGACGCGTTCGTTGCGCTTGTAACCCTGATCGAGGTAACTCTGAAGGTTGTCCTTGTTGATGGCGCCCATGAAGCCCACCACGTGCGCGGCGAGCGGCGCATAGGGGTACACCCGCTTGTACTGCTCGATGACGTCGACTCCTGGATAGTCCTCGCTGCGCTCCGCGAGGAAGTTCACCGTCGCCTCGTCGACGTCCTCCTTCAGCGGCAGCGGCAGCAACGAGTCGAACAACTGGCTCTTGTTGCACTTCTTCTGCGGATAGCACGGGTCGTAGCGCCGCATCAGGTCGTCGACCGGTGTCTTGAGCGGGTTCGACAGTCGCTCGAACAGCAGCTTGCGGTTCTTCGGGTTGCGCACCACCGCCCAGTCGACGGTGACGGTGAGGATGCGTTCGTTGTCGGCCAGCACCCGACCGTCGGCATCGAAGATGCGGCCGCGTTCGGCGGCGATGTAGACCGTTCGCGTCTTCGCGGCCGTCACCTTCGACTGGTAGAACTCGCTGCGCACACCCTGCAGGAACCACAGGCGCGCCCCGAGCAAACCGATGAGCAGCAACGACACCGTCGCAAGGACGCCGAGGCGGGCTGCGCGCTTGTCAACGGCCATGTCGGCATTCTTGTCGATTCGATGACGAAACCGAGCGCGCCATCACTCGACCATCGCCTTCCACTTCTTCCGCTTCACACCCATCATCCAGCGTCCGACCGGCATCAGCGCCGGGCAGCACACCGCCGCGAACACCGAGACGACCGGGATCACCCACGTCACCCCGCCGCCCAGCCAACCGTCCTGCCCGGTGATGGCCTCCGCGACCGGTATCGCGAACTCACCCATTGCGGCCCCGAGGGCGGCGAACACCGAGGCCAGCCACCACTGCGGGTCGGGGGTGAAACTCTGCACGTAGCCGGCGGTCATGCCACCGAGTCCGTACGACAACGCCATCATCCCCATCGGCGTGTTGCCGAGCGCGTCGTACATCAGACCGAGCACGAAACCCGCCACGGCACCCCGGTCGGCGCCCCCGGCGGCGCCGGCCGCCACCACCAGCGCCAGCACGAACTGCAGTTTCACGCCGTTCACCGGCAGGTGGGCGAACACCACCCGCTGGATGCTGAGGGCCACGAGTCCCACGGGCACCAACCGCAGCAGCGGGCCGGTGACAAGCCGAAGCACCTGCTACTTCCCCACCGAGTCGACGTTCGAGACGTACAGCACGACCGCCACGAAGTTGAGCCGCCTGAGGCTGGCGTTGGGGGTGACCTCGATGAGGGCACTGCTGGTGCCCGTCTGCTTGGTGATGCGCGAGATCACGCCGATCGGCACACCCTGGGGTGCATGGCTGTTGTTGCCGCCCGCGGTGTCGACCACGGCGCCCACCTTCAAGGAGGTCAGCGACGAGGTGGTGTCGACGAACCGCAGCACCAGTGGCCTGTCGGCCCCCTGGCCCTTCAACTGGCCCGTCTCGCGGATCACCGGGGCGAGCGTCGTGGTGGTGGCCGGCGCCGCGGTGGTGGTGACGCCCGACGGCGTCTGCGAGCCGTCGCCCGTCTGGGTGCCACCGCTGCCGGGCAGCGGCTCGAGACCCTCGGGCAGCACCACTGTGGTCGAGGTGGTGGTGGTGGTGCTCGTGATGTCGGTCACCGACTGCCCCGTCAGCAGCGTGCTCTGCGTCGTCTGGTTCTTGTCGTCGTCCACCTGGTCGGCGGTGCTGAGCACCTGGGCGGAGATCGCGAACTCGGGGTCGGTGAGCAGCAGCACGATGCTGCGCGTCGGGAACACCTGGGTGATGCGGCCGATCAGACCGGCGCCGTCGGTGACCGGCATACCCGGTTGCAGGCCCTGCCGGGAGCCCACGTTGATCTCGATCGTGTTCTGGAAGTTGCTGGGCGAATCGCCCACCACCTGGGCCTCCACCGTGTCGAAGGCGAACTTCGAGGTCAACTGGTTCAGCTTCAGCAACTCGCGGTACTCGAGGATCGCCGAGCGCGCCTCGATGTCGTTGCCCTTCATCACCTCGATCTGGTCCCGCAGTGCCTCGTTCTCGGTGCGGACGTTGTCGAAGTTCGCGATGCCGTTCCACACCCGGGCGATCGGCAGCGTCACCGCACGGGTCGCGGTGTCGAAGGGCTGCACGATGCGGGCGAACACGCCGCGCACCCGGTCGATCACCTGATTGCCGCGCTTGTCGAGCGTGACGAGCAGGACACAGGTGAGCACGACGAGCACCAGCACCCGTCGGCGGCTCAACGCGGAGAACAACGCGGTGCCCCGTGGATCAGTCGTCGGCGCCGAGCGACATCAGGCCGCGCATCGCGTCGATGTTCTCGAGGGCTCGGCCCGAGAGATCACCACGCTGTGCAGCGGATCGCGGGCGATGTTGATGGGCATGCCGGTCTCGTGCGACAGGCGTCGGTCGAGGCCCGCCAGCAGGGCTCCGCCGCCGGTGAGCATGATGCCGCGTTCCATGATGTCGGCGGCCAGTTCGGGCGGCGTGCGGTCGAGGGTGGCCTTCACCGAGTCGACGATCGCCGACACGGGCTCGGCCAATGCCTCGCGCACCTGCTCGGTGGTGAGCGGGATGGTGCGGGGCAGGCCGCTGATGAGGTCACGGCCGCGGATGTCCGCGGTCAGTTCCTCGTCGAGGGGCCACGCGGACCCCATGTGGATCTTGATCTCCTCGGAGGTGCGATCGCCGATCGCCAGGGAGAACTCCTTCTTCACGTACTGCAGCACGGCCTCGTCGAGTTCGTCGCCGGCCACACGCACCGACTGTGCCGTGACGATGCCGCCGAGCGAGATGACGGCCACCTCGGTGGTGCCGCCGCCGATGTCGACGATCATGTTGCCGCTGGGCTCGCCCACCGGCATGTCGGAGCCGATGGCAGCCGCCATGGGCTCTTCGATGATGTGCACCGGCTTGCGGGCTCCGGCGTACTCGGCGGCGTCCTGTACGGCGCGTGACTCGACGCCTGTGATGCCCGAGGGCACGCAGATCACCATGCGCGGCTTGCTCCAGCGGCTGGCGTGCACCTTCTGGATGAAGTAGCGCAGCATCTTCTCGCAGACCTCGAAGTCGGCGATGACACCGTCCTT
>JBJTXX010000359.1:0-21212 GCA_046082485.1 Actinomycetota bacterium | reverse complement strand
ACCAACCAGTTCCTGTGCCACCCCGATTAGTTCGCCGAGTGGGCGCAGGGCCGACGCCAGTTGCGGATGGAGGACTTCTACCGCTGGCAGCGCCGTCGGCTGGGCGTGCTGATGGATGGCGACGACCCCGCCGGGGGTCGTTGGAACTTCGACACCGAGAACCGCGAACCACCGCCGAAGGACGGCGTGAACCACTGGCCGGAACCGCTGCGCGACCCGCTGGACGCCATCGACATCGAGGTGCTGCAACGCGTGCGACCCCACACGTGGGGCGCCGAGCCGGACGGCACATGGGCCACCACGCGCAACGGAGCGCTGAAGCGCCTGCACCACTTCGTGGAGCGCGTACTGCCGGGTTTCGGCCCGCACGAGGACGCGATGACGACTGCGAGCTGGCACGTGGGCCACAGCCTGTTGGCGCAGTACCTGAACATCGGCCTGCTGCGACCCGCCGAGGTGGTGGCAGCGGCGGAGGCCGCCCACCGCGCCGGGCACGTGCCGATCGCCAGCGCGGAGGGTTTCATCCGCCAGGTGATCGGCTGGCGGGAGTACGTGTGGGGCCTCTACTGGCTCCGCGGTGCCGACTACCGGTCGGAGAACCGCCTCGGCGCACATCGACCCCTGCCCCCTGCGTTCACCGGGGCGGCTCCCACGCGCATGCGGTGCGTCGCCCACACCCTGCAGACCCTGCACGACCATGCATGGGTGCACCACATCCAGCGGCTCATGGTGCTCGGGAACCTCGCCCTGCTGGCGGAGATCGACCCGTGGGAGATGACGTCGTGGATGTGGGCCGGCTTCGTCGACGGGGCCGAGTGGGTGATGCTGCCGAACGTGATCGGCATGGCGCTGCACGCCGACGGCGGCCGCATGGCCAGCAAGCCCTACGCGGCGGGTGGCGCCTACATCGACCGGATGAGCGACTACTGCAAGGGGTGCGCCTTCGACCGCCGCAAGCGCACCGGCGACGATGCCTGCCCGTTCACCACGCTCTACTGGGACTTCCTCGCACGCCACACCGACACCTTCGGCCGCAACCCGCGAATGGTCACGCAGGTGCGAGCCGCCCAGAAGCTGTCGGATCTCGAAGCGGTGCGGCAGCAGGCCGTGGTGGTGCTGGGCCGCCTCGACCGCGGCGAACTGTGACGGCGCTGCGATCGGCGCCCCGTTAGCCTCGCGGGTCGATGACACAGCCGTCGTGGGCACAGCACGAACGCATCGTGCAGGCGCGGGAGCGTTGGGGTGTGGTGGACGCGGCGATGCTGGTCATCGACCGTTTCCGACTGCACCGCACGGGCCGACACAGCGCGCTCGTCGCCCACTACGGCTTCATGTCGCTGTTCCCACTGGCCCTGGTGTTCACCACCGTGCTCGGGTTCGTGCTGCAGGGGAACCCGGGGCTGCGCAAGCGCATCCTGGAGTCTGCGTTCCGCGACATCCCGATCATCGGTCCCGACCTGCAGGCCGACCCGACACGCCTCCGCGGGGATGTCGTGGTGCTGCTGGTGGGCACGCTCGTCACCCTCTGGGCGGGGTTGCGCGCGTTCAACGTGCTGCAGACGGCTCTCGACGACATCGCCGACGTACCGCTCGCCCGACGCCCGAACCTGCTGCGCACCAGGGCCCGTTCACTGGTCGGTGTGTTGATCGTGGGCGCTGCGCAACTGTCGGCCACCGTGGTCGCCGGCCTGAGCGGCGTGGGCGGCGTGCAGAGCGTGCACCGCGCCCTGCTGGTGCTGGCGACCTTCGCCCTCAACGCCACGGCGATCGCGGCCACCTACCGATTCCTCTGCACGGCACGACCGGAATGGCGCGAGGTGCGGCCCGGTGCGTTGGCCGCAGGGTTCGCCTTCGCGGTGCTGCAGGTGGTGGGCACCACGTTCGTGGCGCGCGCCATCGCCAATGCCTCACCCGTCTACGGCGCCTTCGCCTCGGTGATCGGCCTGCTCACGTGGCTGAGCGTGCACGCGATGTCGCTGCTGTTGGGCGCGGAGTTGAACGGCGTGCTGCAGACGCGTCGCAACGGTGGTTCCGATGGCGGCAACGCCGAACTGCCGGCCGAGCCGATCTAGGCGACGACCTTCTCGATGCGCTCGAGCGTGGCCGCCATCGACTGCAGGGTGCGCCCACGAAGGTTGCGCACGGCCTTCGGGTTGACCTCCTGGCTGATGTCCCAACTCTCGGAGACCAGCGTGCCGCCATCCTTCGGCTCCAGCTCGTAGCGCCAGATTCGTCCGCCGGCGAAGCGACGCATGAAGCCGATGGCGGGCTTGGGCTGCCACGCGATGCGGCGGTTCTCCTCGAACTCGATCACGGTGTTCACCATCGAGTACGGGATGCCCATCTTCATGGCCATGCCGAACGTCGACCCCAACTGCAGACGCTGCGAGCCGCCGCTCGCCTCGCGCACGGTGCCCGAACCATCGATCTCGCGGTGACGGGACGGGTCGGCGAGCAGGTCGAAGATCTTGTCGGCGGGAGCGGGGATGAACCGTTGCACGGTCGCCACGTTCGGATCGTCGGGGGTGAGGTCGGAGGTGTCGGGCATGACGGGCGCAACACCGGATGACCTGCGAAGATTCCCCCGGCGTTCAAGTCGAGGCGCCAGCGGGCCGAAAACGAGAGGAATGCCCTTGCCGTCCCGTCGCCTCGCTTCGTTGCTGCTCGCCGCGATCTCCGCGGTGGGCACGTTCGCGTCGGCGCCCGAGGCCCCCGTTGCACAGGCAGCCGACCCGGCCTGGACCACGCCGACCGTGCCCCCGAAGTGCTCCAAGGCCCAGGCGGACAGCGGGAACGTTGCCGGCTGCGCGCTCACCACCAGCCTCGAGCCTGACGAGCGTGGTTGGGCGACCCCACCCTTCCCCGAACCCGAGAACCCCACGGTGCAGCCGTGGGTCGACCTCGCGATCGGCTCGACCGGTGCCGCGGTGACCGCGGTGCAGACCGCGCTCATCGCCACCGGCGCCTCGATCACCGCGGACGGCCAGTTCGGCGTGCAGACCGACGCCGCAGTCCGCATCTACCAGGTGGCCCAGAACCTGCCGGTCACCGGCATCGTCGACCAAGCGACTGCCGACCTGTTGGGCGTGCAGAACCTCGTCGGTGGCACGTTCCCGCCCACCGGATGGAAGTGGCTGGGCTGGGGCTACAACACCAGTCCGGCGTTGGCGCAGTGGGAGGCCTCCCTGGCGAGCAACAGCCAGCGCATCGGTTGGGCCCGCGCCGGGGCATTGCGCTCGCAGGCCGCGGCGCTGCCGTTGTTCGAGGGGTTCTACGCCGAGATCCAGTCCCGCGGCTACGTCATCACCGACGGCGGCACGTACGTCTTCCGCTGCACTGCCAGCAGCCGGAAGGACTGTGCCGGCCTCACCCGCAGTTCGCTGTCGAACCACTCGTGGGGTCTGGCCACCGACCTGAACACGGTGAAGAACCCGATGCGCACCTACTACGCCACGAACGGCCAGAGTGCATGCAAGACACCGATGTTGACCGACATGCCGCAGTGGATGGTGCAGGTCGCCGAGAAGTGGGGCCTCTACTGGGGTGGTTACGCATGGAGCAGCGGATGTTCCTCGCCCTCGCAGTGGCGGAACTCGGTCACCCGCGACCCGATGCACTTCGAGTTCAACGGCACCCCCGCCCAGGCAGAGGCGATCCTGCGGTACAACCTGTCGAGCGGCACCTGCGTCGACCGGGTCGACACAGCGGGCACCATCACCAACTGGTGCCTGATGCGCGGCGAGACACCGGCGGCCGGCGCCCGTCTGGTGGTCGACACGCCGGCCCCGGCAGGTGCAACGGCGGCACTGGTGAACATCGCCACCACGGCACCGCTCGCCAACGGCTACATCACCGCCGAGGCCTGCGGCCCTCGGGCCGACGGCGTGCGCGACTGGTCGAACGGCAACGTCCGCGTCGGCAAGACGGCATCGGCGACCGCCATCGTCCCGCTCGACGCGCAGGGCCGGTTCTGCCTCTACCAGTCGAGCGCGTTCCACACGATCGTCGACCTGCAGGGCTGGTTCGTGCCGGCAGCATCGGCACCGAACGGCAACCTGTTCACGCCCGTCAGCCCGATCCGAACCATCGACACACGCACCCAACCGTTCTGCGCCGCCGACAGCACCTGCTTCCCCGCTGGGGCCGTGCCGGCCGAGACGGAACTGATCAGCACTGCGCCCTCGTCGCTGACCCCGGTCGCCACCCTCACCAACATCACGGTCTCGAACCCGGCCATGCCCGGTTACCTCACGGCCGACTCGTGCGCTGGCCTGGTGCCGGGGCCGCAGACCCGCAGCAGCCTGAACTTCTCGGTCGGCGACACGGCGGTCACCAACCTCGCTGTGGTGCCGACCGCAAGCACCGAGATGGGGGCCCAGTTCTGCACGTACTCGCCGCGGCAGGTGCAGGAGACCATCGACGTGAACGGGTTCTTCGCTCCGGCCTCGCAGGGGGGTCTCGGCTTCGCTGCCACCACGCCCGCGCGAGTGCTCGACACACGCAACTGCTGGACCGACCCGGTCGGCGGCGCGCAGCGCTGCAACCAGGTGAACGCCGCCGGTTCGACCGTGCGCCTCAAGGCGCCCACGGGCGCTGCCGCGGTGGTGCTGAACCTCGCTGCGGTCGGCGCAACCACGAACGCCACCGTGACACCCGCAGCGTGCAGTGTCTTTGCCGCGAACGGTGCCACCAGCCCGGCCGTGCAGGCATCGACCGGTGGCAGCACCGCCAACATCGCCGTCGTTCCCGTGGGGCCCGACGGTCTGGTCTGCGTGCGGGTGAGTGCGGCCATGCACCTCGTGGTCGACCTCGTGGGCACGTTCTCGACGACCGCCGATGGTCGCTTCGTGCCGGTCAGCCCGCAGCGACTGCTCGACACCCGCCCGGGCGCCTGAACCTACGGCAGCACGAAGCCGATCTCGGCGCCGCCACCCTTGCGGTTGCGGGCGAACACCACGCCACCGTGGCCCTCGACGATCGACTTCACGATCGCCAGCCCCAGACCGGAGCCCGGCTTGCTGCGCATGTCGACCGATCGGAAGAACCGGTCGAACAGTTGCGGGATGTCGGCCTCCACCAGACCAGGGCCGCGATCGGCCACGAGGACGAGCCGCTCGTACACGGTCACTTCCACCGGACCCGCCTCGCTGAACTTGCACGCGTTGTCGACCAGGTTCTGCACCGCCCGTTCCAGCCCGTTGAGGCGACCGGTGAGCGACGAGTCGTCTGCGGTCACCAGCACCTCCCTGCCGAACCTGCGGCGAGCACGGGCTGCCGCCCGTTCTGCGACATCGGCCAGTCGGAGCGGCTGGGATGACTCGTCGTCGCGGCGATCGGTGGCCAACTCGACGAGCTCGTTCACCAATGACGTGAGTTCGCGTGTCTCGCTGTCGAGATCCGCGAGCAACTGTTCGCGCGCCTCGGGCGAGAGGTTGTCGTGCCGGCGTCGCAGCACGGAAACATTGGTGCGCAGGCTGGTGAGGGGGGTGCGCAGCTCGTGGCCGGCGTCCTGCACCAACTGGTGCTGTTCGCGGCGGCTGCGTTGCAGCGCCTCGAGCATGCCGCTGAACGCACGCCCCAGCCGGCCGGTCTCGTCGCCCCCATCGACGGGCACCGGCACGTCGAGCCGGCCGGTGGTGGCGACCGCTCCTGCCGCCTCGGTGAGGCGCTCGAGTCGGCGCGTCACCTGTCGGGCGATGAGCCACCCCAGCAACAGCGAGCCGGCGGCGCCGAGCAGCACAGCGAAGCCGACACTGCGGAGGATGCGTTCCAGCACCTCCTGCGATTCCCGCTGCGATCTGGCGAGTTGCACGGCCCCCGTGCCGAACTTGAAGGTCAGCATGCGATACGGCTCGTCGTCGATCGTGGCACCGTGGCGCGAGATGGCATTCGGGTCCGCTGAGCGTGCGACCGCTAGATCGGAATCAACGACGGGCAGCGGGCCCGAGTTGGGCTCCAGCAGCACCTGGCCGTCGGAGGTCAGCACCTGCACGAGCACCTGCTCGAAACTGCGCGGCCGGTCGCGCCCGGGTCGGCCGGGTGCTCCGTCGTCATCGTCCTCGACCGGGCCGAAGTCGTCACCGTCACCGTCACCCGGGCCGATGAACGGCCGGTCGCGAAGTTGACGTGCTGCGTCCTCCAGCGACCGCTCGACACTGCGACCGAGCTGGTGACGCGTGGCGGAGTACGAGGCGGCACCGACGGCGATCGTTGCCGTGGTGGCGAGCACCGCGAGTGCAAGGACGATCTTGAGCCGCAGGCTCACGCGGCACGCACCGTGTACCCGACTCCGCGGACGGTGTGGATGAGCTTGGTCTCACCCGGGGCCTCGAGCTTGCGCCGCAGGTACGAGATGTAGACGGCGAGGTTCTTCGAGTCGGGCCCGAAGTCGTAGCCCCAGATGCGGTCGTAGATGGTGCTGTGCTCGAGCACCATTCCCTGGTTCCGCACCAGCAACTCGAGCAGGTCGAACTCGGTCTTGGAGAGTTCGGCCTCGCGCTGGCCACGCCACACCCGCCGCTGTGTGGGGTCGAGGCGCAGGTCGCCGACCTGCAGTGGGTCGCCCGGTGCCGATTCCTCGGGCCGGGCCCGACGCAGCAATGCACGCAGCCGGGCGAGCAGTTCATCGAGGTCGAACGGCTTCGGCAGGTAGTCGTCGGCGCCGGCATCGAGGCCGGCGACACGGTCGGGGGTCTCCGTGCGGGCGGTGAGCATCAGCACCGGGATGCGGTTCTTCTCGGCACGCAGCACCCTGCACACGGTGAGGCCGTCGACGTTCGGCATCATCACGTCGAGCACCGCCACGTCGGGTTGCGCGGTCTCGAGCAGGCTCAGGGCAACGGCGCCGTCATTGGCCTGCACCACGTGGTAGCCCTCGAGGCCGAGTGCCCGCGCCAGTGACTCGCGGATGGCCCGGTCGTCGTCGGCAATCAGGATTCGTGCGCTCATGGGTGAGTCCTTGAAGGTGCCCGACCGACCGGGACCGGAGGAGGAAGCCGGTCCCGGTCGATCGTAGAGGGCTGTCAGGGGGCCGTGGTGCCAGTGGTGCCGGTGTCGGCCGGGCCACCGTCGATCGTGCCGCCCATCATCCCGCCGCCCATGTCGTCGCCGTCCATGTCGTGACAGGGGCCGTGACCATGGCCCCGGCCGCCGCGGTGGCCGGGGCCGCCGAGCATGCCGGCGTCGGTGTTGTTGACGAACTCCGTGATGCTATCGGTGGCGTCGGCGATGCGTGCGTCGGCGTCTTCCTGGGTGTGCTCGCCGCTGGCGACCTCATCGGCGAAGTGCTGTTCGACTTTGGCCACGAGGGCATCGATGACGTCCTGCGCGGTCTTGCCGTTGGCGGTCGCGAGGTCGGCGATGCTCTGGCCGCCCTGCACCGCGGTGCGCACGTCGTCGACGGTGATGCCGAGGAGGGAGGCGACGGTGTCGAGTATCGGTCCACCGCGATGGCCCATGCCGGGGCCGCCCCTCGGTGCTGCGGCCTGCAGGGCCGCGATCACCTTGTCGGCCTGCTGCTGGGTGAGGGTGCCGTCGTCGACCAAGGGCTGCAGCACTGCGGCGAAGTCGGCGCCTCGGCCCATCGGGCCACCGGGCATCTCGCCGGGCATGGCACCGCCGTTGTCGTCAACGGCCACCATCACGTTGCTGTTGCTCGCAGCGCCGGCGCTGCCGGAGAGTTCGAGGGCCAGGCCGGCGCCGGCGCCGGCCAGCAGGCCAGCGGCGAGACCGATTGCCGTCACACGCTTGTTCATTGGGGGTCCTTTCGAGGGGCGGGTTGCTTGCTGCACACCATGTTCGGCCTCGGAGGTAAATCGCCGACCCTGCGTCGGTGAGAACTCGGTGAGAGCCGCCCCGGGTCAGCGCGCCCAGTCGTCGAACGCGTCCATCAGCTTCAGTAGCGCCTGCTCGACCACCTCGCTGAGCGCGGGGTGGATCCACACCTGGCCCAGCGCCATCTCGTCGGCGGTGTTGCCCAGGTGCATTCCCTGCACGACCAACTGCACGAGCATGCTCGCCTGGTAGCCGATGACGTGGGCGCCCAACACCGTGCGAGTGCGCGGGTCGCCGATCAGCTTGCAGAAGCCGGTCGTGTCCTCCATCGCCCACCCGTAGGCGGCGTCGCCGTAGGGGTGGCTGATCGCGCAATAGGGCTCACCGCTGGCGATCGCCTGCGCCTCGGTGATGCCCACGGCGCCGATCTGCGGGTTCGAGAACACGGCGTGGGGCGCTGGCCGGTCGTCGTACTCGCGCAGGTCGTGCGGGTTCATCAGGTTGTGGCGCACCACCTTCGCCTCCCCGTTGGCCATGTGCTTCAGCTGGTGCCTGCCGTTGATGTCACCGAGCGCCCACACTCCCGGTGCAGTGGTGCGGCCGTATCGGTCGACCTTCACGTTGCCCGCCGCATCCACCTCGATGCCAGCGGCCTCGACGCGCAGTTGGTCGCTGTTGGCGATGCGCCCGGCCGCCACGAGCAGTTCGTCGCCCTCGATGGTGCGCGTCGCGCCCTCGACCTCCACCGTCACACGCACACCATCGGCGGTGGCGGCCACCCGCTGCACGGTGGCTCCGAGCACAAGGTCGAACCGGCCGGCAGAGACGTCGGTGAAGCGTGTGGCCACGTCGTGGTCCTCCGCGCGCATCAGCACGTGGCTGCGGTTCACGATGGTCACCTTCGAACCGAGCGCCTCGAACACGTGGGCCATCTCGACCGCGATGAAGCCTCCACCCAGCACGACCAGGTGCTCGGGTCGACGGGCGATGCGCATGATGGTGTCGCTGGTGTGGAACGGCACCGTGTCGAGGCCCGGCACCTCGGGCACGAAGCTGCGGGCTCCGGCAGCGACCACCACCTGCTCGCCACGGATGACGGTGTCGCCGACCTGCACCGTGCGTTCGCCCACGAAGTGGGCCGAGTGCTCGTAGACGTCGACGTGCGGCAGGCTGTGCCGGTACTGCCTGCCGCCTTCGGCGATGGGGTCGATGCGGCCGAAGATGCGCTGCACGATGGCCGGCCAGTCGGCACCGTCGAACGAGGTGCGGATGCCCAGTCGCTCGGCGTTGCGGGTCTGTAACGCGAGGTCGGCCGGGTAGATCAGCATCTTCGACGGGATGCAGCCGCGGTTCAGGCACGTGCCCCCGAACACGCCACGTTCGGCGATGGCGATGCGCATGCAGTCCATCTCCGGCGAGATGATCGAGTTGCCCGAGCCGGTGCCGATGATGACGAGGTCGTAGTCCACGGTGGTCACCCCTGCAGCGTGCCACCCGGCAGGCGGCCGCACCACTACCCTGCTGTCGTGGACGAGGAGTGGCTGGAGATCCTCGACGACGACACGCTGTGGCGTTTCGATCGAGGCTTCCTGCAGTCGAACTGGACATGCATCTGGGGCCGCGGGTGCCTCGGCATCCTCGACGAGCCGGCCGAGCACCTGCAGCAGGGCTGCTGCTCGGTGGGCGCCGAACTGGGCGACGAGACCGAGGCGATGAACGTGTCGGCGCTGGCCGCCACCGTGCCGACCGCGCTGTGGCAGTTCCACGACAGGGTCGACGAGTTCGACGTGTTCAGCGACGCCAGACGCACCAACACCAAGGTGGTCGAGGGAGCCTGCATCTTCCTCAACCGGCCGGGCTTCGCAGGTGGCGCAGGGTGCGCGCTGCACCTCGCTGCGATGCATGCAGGCGAGTCGCCCATCGACTGGAAGCCATCGGTGTGCTGGCAACTGCCCATCCGCATCGACTGGCAGATGCAGCCCGACGGCATCGAACACGCCACCGTGCGCCGCTGGAGCCGCGCCGACTGGGGGCCCGAGGGGAAGACGATGGCGTGGTGCTGCACCGAGGGTGACCGTGCCCACGTGGGCGATCGCCCGGTGGTGGAATCACTGGGCGAGGAACTCTCGGCCATCACCGGGCAGGCGGTGTACGTGCAGCTGCGTCAACGGCTCAGCGGGCCCGAACCCACGGAACCGTGACCGTCGGGCGGGCGGGCCTCAGCCGTTGCGCGGCAACTCGGCCCAGCTCTTCACCCTGTCCTCGTTGGGTTCCTTGGGCAGGCCGAGCGCACGCTCGCCGAGGATGTTCCGCTGCACCTGGTCGGTGCCGCCGTAGATGGGCGGGCCCTGCGCGAACAAGGCGAGTTCGGTGATGAACGGCATCGCCGGGTTCACCCCGGCGGCCTCGTTCGCCGTGCGCTGCTCGGCGCGGTAGGCGTGCAGCGTGCCCGACGCGCCGGCCACCCGCAGGCCGAGGTCACGGCTGCGGCGCATGATCTCGCTCATCGACAGCTTGGCGATGTTCGGTGCGGCCACGATGTCGCGGCCTGCTGCCTTCTCCGCCTTCACCCTCAGCGCGAGCATGCGGCCCACCTCGTGCAGGGTGTGCAGCTTCATCAGGTCCTGGCGGAACACGGGGTCGTGCACCAGACCCGAGGCGGTGGCCATGCCGATCAGCAGTTTCTCCATCCCTGCCGCCATCGCGCCACCGCCGCCGCCACCACCCGACGGGCCGCTCGAGCGCGCGAAGTCGCCCACGCGCTTGGGCAGGTCGCCCACGATCGTGCCTGGCGAGGCAAGGGCTGCAGCACTGTGGCCACCAGCACCCAAGCCGGCGCGCTCGAACATCAGGGTGGTGTTGGCCACGGCCCACCCGTTGTTGGTGCCGCCGATGATCGCATCGTCGGGCACTCGGGCATCGCTGAGGAACACCTCGTTGAACAGCGCCCTGCCCGTCATCTCGCGCAGCGGCCGCACATCGACCGCGCCCTGCTGGTGCATGTCGAACGCGAACCACGTGATGCCCTGGTGCTTGGGAACATCGGGGTCGGTGCGGGCGATCAGCATGCCCATGTCGGCCGTGTGGCCGCCGCTGGTCCACACCTTCTGGCCGTTCACCACCCATTCCTCGCCGTCCTTCAGGGCGCGTGCGCCCAGACCCGCGAGGTCGCTGCCGGCGCCCGGCTCGCTGAACAGCTGGCACCACGCCTGCGCGCCGGTGACGATGGGCAGCACGAACCGCTCGACCTGCTCGGGGGTGCCGTGCGTCGCGATGGTCGGTGCGGCCAGCAGCATTCCCAGACCGCCGGGGGCCGCCACGGCGCCGCGGGCCACGATGCGCTGGCCGACGGCGATGGCATCGTTGCGCGACACACCCTTGCCGTAGGCGTGTGCGGGCAGGGCGGGTGCCGCCCATCCCGAGGTGCCCAGACGGTGCCACCATTCCTGCACCGTCAGGTCCGGGTCCCAGTTCGCATCCAGCCAGGCGTCGAGTTCGTCGAGGAGGTCGCTCATGCGCACAGCATTCCCCAACCGCAGCGTGGTTTCACGACTCGGACGGCACGGGGCTGGCTAGCGTCGCGCCCATGGCCGGTCGGCAACTCGGACGCCTCGCGGCGAAACTCCTCGGTTCGGCGAACCCGTCATCGGTCCGTGAGCGCGCCGCTGAGTTCGCCCGCACCCTGAAGCAACAGTACGAGGCCGGCCTGCGCGGCGAACCCGAGCCCGACGACACCGACCCCGCGGCTGCCGACGACGTGGCCGAGGCGATGCGTGGGGTCGACTGGGCGGCGGTGCGGCAGGCCACCTCGAAGGGCACCAGCGAGGCTGCCGAGCGGATGAAGGCGATGGCCACACAGGTCGACTGGCAGAAGGTGCAGCCGGTTGCCGCGCAGGTGTCGAGCGCGCTCATCGCTGCGGTCGCCTCCGGTCAGATCCCGGTCGGCGGGCCGTTGGGTGGCCGTGTGCTGCGCACGATCATGAACGACCACGGATTGGCACAGCGGGTGGCCAGCTCCCTCGCACCCACCCCCCAGGCGATGCCCGACTTCCGCGGCGTGATCGACACCACCGGCGACGACACGTGATGCCCCGCCCCAAGGTGTCAGGGAGTTCCGCTGCAGGAACCTGCAGCGCCGACGCCCACCGACATGGGCCTCTTGGGTGGCGTTTCCCCCGACGCAGGCACGAATCCGGTCGGATACGGACCGAAATCGTGCCTGCGTCAGGGCGAACCGGGGCCCGGCCCGGGCCGGCCATGCCCTGCCGGGTCAGAGGACGTAGCCCTTCGGCACCACCACGACGCCGCGGTCGCTGACCGTGAAACGCTGGCGGTCGGTGTCGTGGTCGAAGCCCAGACGGGCGCCGGGCGGCACCACCACGTTCTTGTCGAGGATGCACTTGTTGATACGGGCGCCCGCGCCGATCTGCACCCCGGGGAACACGATGCTGTCGGTGACGTGGGCGTCGTGCTCGATGCGCACGCCGGGCGACACGATCGAGCGCTCCACGTGCGCACCCGACACGATCGAACCGGCGCACAGCAGGCTGCCCTCCACATAGGCGGGTTCGCCGCCCGAGCCGCGCGAGATCTTCGCCGGCGGCCTCGAGTCGTGGCTGGTGAACACCGGCCACTCGTCGTTGTAGAGGTTGAAGACGGGCACCGGGGCCAGCAGGTCCATGTTCGCGTCGTAGTACGAATCGATGGTGCCGACGTCGCGCCAGTAGCCCTTCTCGCGCTCGTCCTGACCGGGCACCACGTTCTTCGAGAAGTCGTAGACGTGGGCTACCCCGGCCGCGGTCAACGCCGGGATGATGTGGCTGCCGATGTCGGTGTACTGGTCGTCCTGGCCGGAGGGCGTGACGATGTCGATCAACGTCTTGGTGTCGAACACGTAGTTGCCCATGCTGGCGAGGCAACGGGTGGGGTCGCCCTGCATGGTGGGCGGGTTCGGCGACTTCTCGTGGAAGGCGACGATGCGGCCCTGTGCATCGGCCTCGATGACACCGAACGCCTTCGCATCCTCGTAGCCGACGGGAATGGCCGCCACGGTCACGCCGGCGCCGGAGGCCCGGTGCTGTTCCACCATCTGCCGCGGATCCATGCGGTAGATGTGGTCGGCGCCGAACACGCAGACCACGTCGGGGTTCTCGTCGTGGATGAGGTTCAGGTTCTGGTAGATCGCATCGGCCGAGCCAGCAAACCAGTGCGGCCCTCGGCGCATCTGTGCGGGCACCGGCGTCACGTAACTGCCCAGCAGGGTGCTGAACCGCCATGTCTGGCTGATGTGGCGGTCGAGGCTGTGGCTCATGTACTGGGTGAGCACCACGATCTTCAGGTAGCGGGCGTTCGCGAAGTTCGACAGCGCGAAGTCGATGATGCGATAACTCCCGCCGAAGGGAACCGCGGGCTTGGCCCTGTCCTTGGTGAGCGGCAACATGCGCTTGCCCTCACCACCGGCCAGCACGATCACCAGCACCTTGGGTTCAGCCATGCCCGCAATGTACAACGCCCCCATGCCGTGGTCGGGTGAGTTACCGTCCTCTGCCGTGTCCACCACAAGCGCACCGGCCATGAACGTGCTGTCGGTCGCGCCCGAGTGCTACCCGTTGGTGAAGACCGGCGGCCTCGCCGACGTGGTCGGCGCGCTGCCCCCGGCGCTCGCCCCACGGGGGGTTCGCATGCGCGTGCTGATGCCCGCCTACCCCGGTGTGCGGCAGCGTTTGCGGAGGGTGCGTCGGGTGGCCGAGGTGCCCGACCTGTTCGGTGGCGCCGGTTCCCTGCTGCAGGGCGTCACCACGGAGGGCACGGAGGTGTTGCTGCTCCACGCGCCGCACCTCTACGACCGAGCGGGAGGCCCCTACCTCGGGCCCGATGGCAAGGACTGGCCCGACAACCACCTTCGGTTCGGCGCGCTCTCGTGGGCAGCAGCCGAGATCGCGCTCGGCCGCATGGGCGACTGGGTGCCCGATGTCGTGCACCTGCACGACTGGCAGTCGGCCCTCACCGCCGCCTATCTGCGGTTCGGCGCGGGCTCGCACCCGGCACCGCCGACGTTGTTGACCATCCACAACCTGGCGTTCCAGGGCCTGTTCCCGATGGAGACGCGCAAGGTGCTGCGCCTGCCCGCCGCCGCGACGGGCGTGGGCGGCATGGAGTACTGGGGCAACATCAGTTTGCTGAAGGCGGGCGTGCTGTGGAGCAGCCACCTCAGCACGGTCAGCCCCACCTACGCCCGTGAGATCCTCGGCCCCGACGAGGGCATGGGGTTCGACGGACTGCTGCGCCAACGGGCCCACGAACTCACCGGCATCGTGAACGGCATCGACACCGACGTGTGGGACCCCTCGACCGACCCTGCCGTGACGGTGCCCTACTCCGTGCGCAGGCTGGCACCGCGTCGCCGCAACACCGCTGTGCTGCGCGCCCGCCTCGGGCTGCGGCGCAGCGACGGCCCGCTGTTCGCCGTGGTCAGCCGGCTCACCCACCAGAAGGGGCTGGACCTCCTGTTGCACGTGGTGCCCCACCTGGTGGGCAGCGGCGCACAGTTGGCAGTGCTGGGAACGGGCGACCCAGCCCTCGAGCGCGGGTTCACGCAGGCTGCCGCCGACCACCCCGGTCAGGTGGCCGCCGTCATCGGTTTCGACGAGGCACTGTCGCACCAGCTGCAGGCCGGGGCTGACGCCGTGCTGGTGCCCTCGAGGTTCGAGCCGTGCGGGCTCACCCAGCTCTACGGCCTGCGCTACGGCGCGGTGCCGGTGGTGGCGCGCGTGGGCGGGTTGGCTGACACGGTGGTCGATGCGAACGAGGCTGCCCTACGCGACGGCGTGGCGACGGGAGTGCAGTTCTCGCCGGTCGACGCTTCCTCGCTAGCCGATGCCGTCACCCGCACCATCGAACTGTTCCGGCAGCCGGACCTGTGGAAGGCCATCCAGCGCAGGGCGATGACCCGCGACGTGGGCTGGGCCACCGCCGCCGCCCAGTACCGATCCCTGTACGACAGGCTGGCATCGGCCGCCAAGGGCTAGGTTGCGCCGCCATGGCGCACTGGCTGATGAAGAGCGAGCCCGACGTGTTCTCGTACGACGACCTAGTGCGGGTGAAGCGCGAAGGTTGGGATGGCATCCGCAACTACCAGGCCCGCAACTTCCTGCGGGAGATGCGCAAGGGTGATCGCGCCATCTTCTACCACTCCAACGCCACTCCGCCCGGGGTGGCCGGCGTGGCCCGCATCGTCGGCGAGGCCGAGCCCGACCCCACCCAGTTCGACCCCTCCAGCAAGTATTTCGACGCAGGTTCGCCTCCGGCCCAGCCGCGCTGGGACTGGGTGACCGTGGCGCCGGCCAAGCGACTGCGATTCGTGCCGCTCGACGAACTGCGCGCGATGCCCGAGCTCGTGGGCTGCCAACTGCTGGCGCGCGGCAACCGCCTGTCGGTGATCCCGCTCACCGACGCCGAGTTCGAGGCGATCTTCGCTGCGGGCTCGCGTCGAGCGCGCTGAAGAAAGCCGCTCGCTCGACAACGCCCGGTCGGCGGGGCGTTGGTAGCGTCCGCGTCGACAATTGAATCCCCTGCGGGGTTGGGTGGAAGTCCCAACCGGCGGTTACAGCCCGCGAACCCCACGTCGAGTCCGCTCGGGGTGGGGCCGATCCGGTGGAATTCCGGGGCCGACGGTCACAGTCCGGATGGGAGCAGGGCTTTGCCGGTGTTGCGGTAGCGTCCCGTTGGCGCGTTCGCGGCACCTGCTCGGTCGTGTGCCCTCATCTCCGCTCGGGTTCGCACACACCGCAGGAAGGCAACGGATGTTCACCGGCATCGTGGAGGAACTGGGTCACGTCCAGTCGTTCGAGGGCACGCGCCTGCGCATCGGCGCTCGCACGGTGCTGACCGACGTGAAGCTCGGCGACTCGATTGCCGTCAACGGTTGCTGCCTCACGGTCGTCGAGATGACCGATGACTGGTGGGAAGCCGATGTCAGCCAGGAGACCCTCGACCGCACCAGCCTGCGCGCCGCATCATCCGGCAGCCCAGTGAACCTGGAGCGTTCGGTGAAGTTGCAGGACCGCCTCGGCGGCCATCTGGTGCAGGGCCACGTCGACGCCGTCGGCGAGGTGGTGCGGCCCGTGCCCGACCTGCAGGTTCGCATCCCGTCCGCGCTGCTGCGCTACGTGGTCGAGAAGGGCTCGATCACGGTCGACGGCGTCAGCCTCACCGTGGTGAAGCCGCTCGACGATGGTTTCACCGTCGCTGTCATCCCCCACACCGCCGCCGTCACGTCGTTGGGCACCAAGCAGCCCGGCGACCCGGTGAACATCGAGGTCGACGTGATGGCCAAGTACGTCGAGCGTCTTCTGAAGGAGGCCCAATGAGCCCGTTCGATCCCATCGAGACGGCTATCCGTCACATCGCCGAGGGCGGCATCGTCGTCGTCGCCGACGACGAGAACCGTGAGAACGAGGGCGACCTCATCATGGCGGCCGATGCCGCCACACCTGATGCGATCGCGTTCTTCGTGCGACACACCTCCGGGGTGATCTGCGCCGCGTTGACCGCCGACGACTGCGACCGGCTGGAATTGCCGCTGATGGTGCCGCCCGCGCAGAACGCGGACCAGTTCCGTACCGCATTCACGGTCACGGTCGACCTCGCCCACGGCACGTCGACGGGCATCTCCGCTGCCGACCGCGCCGCCACCCTGCGGGCGCTGGCGTTGCCCGAGAGCGTGCCGACGATGTTCAACCGGCCGGGTCACATCTTCCCGCTGCGTGCACGCAGCGGTGGCGTGATCGAACGCCCCGGCCACACCGAGGCCTCGGTCGACCTCGCCCGTCTCGCTGGCCGCAACCCCGCGGGCGTTCTGTGCGAGTTGGTGCTCGACGACGGCCGCATGATGCGGCTGCCCGACCTACGCCGTTTCGCCACTGAGCACGGCCTGCCGTTGGTCAGCATTGCCGACCTCATCGCCCACCGGCACTCGCTGGAGGGCATCGACCTCGTGGGCGCTGCGACGTCGGGCGAACGCTGATGGCCCAGGGCGACTCGCTCCCGCAGAAGGGCATCCACGCCGCCGACATCGACGCCACCGGGCTGCGGGTCGCGCTCGTGTGCGCACGGTTCAACCACGACATCACCGGCCGACTCGAGAGCGGCGCACGCGAGGCCTTGGTCTCGAACGGTGCATCCGAATCCGATGTGCACACCGTGTGGGTGCCGGGTGCGCTCGAGGTTCCGGTGGCCGCCAACCTACTGGCGCGATCGGGTCGCTTCGATGCCGTGGTCGGCATCGGAGCAGTCGTGCGGGGTGAGACGTACCACTTCGAGGTCGTGTCGAACGAGAGCGCGGCCGGCCTGATGCGGGTGGCGCTCGACACCGGCGTGGTGGTGACGAACGGCATCATCACCGTCGACGACATGGAGCAGGCCCTCGCCCGTGTCGGCGGCGCCCACGGGCACAAGGGCGCCGAGGCCGCGGTCGCCGCGGTCGAGACGCTGCGCGCCGTGCAGGCCACCCTGGCGGGTTGAGTCGGTCGGCCCCGGCGGGCCCTGCGGCAGGCGGGTAGCCTGCCGCCATGCTCGATCTCCAGATTCGCGACATGGCCCAAGGCCGCAACTTCGCAGCCCTCACCGTCATCCCGTCCAACGGTCACCCGATGACCCACGTGATGTGGATCGACGCCGACGACGACCACATCCTCATCAACACCGACCTCGGTCGGGCCAAGGCGACGGCCATGGATGCCGACCCGCGGGTGACGGTGGCGATCATCGACGCGGAGAACCCGTACCACTACGCCGAGGTGCGTGGGCGCGTCGTCGGCACGGCCACCGGCCAGGAGGCCGCCGACCACATCAACGCCCTCAGCCACAAGTACACGGGCGCCGACTACGCGTTCGGTTCCACCGACACGCGCATCATCTATCGCATCGAACCCATCCGCCAGCGCACGATGTGACCAAGGCGTCGCGTCCGCTGCGTTAGCGTGCGCGACGTGGTGCTTCCCACGGGCAGACGACGGGCCGTGGTCATCGGTGCCGTGGTGGTGGTGGTGCTGGCCGTTGCTGCCGGAGTGACCATCAAGCAGGTGTGGTCCACCGACCGCGCCAACGTGCTCACTGCCGACGACGTGCTGCAGAAGTACCGGGAGGGCACGTCCACCACGATGGGAGCATCGGCACCCTCCACCACGGAGGGCGTCACGCTCGTGAAGTTGCCCCAGCACGGTGTGTACCGCGTGACCACTGCGGGCAGCGAGTCGGTCGACATCCTCGGCGGCGCCACCCACGCGTACCCCACAGAGACCACCCTCACCGTCACACCCGATGGCTGCGGCGTGCGCCTGCGATGGGACCTCCTGAAGGAACGCTTCGAGGAGTGGGTGCTGTGCGGCACACCCGAGGGCGTGCAGTTGCACACCGACTTCGTGTTCTACCACGAGTTCTTCGGCACCGGCGAGAAGGAGGCTGTGCGCTGCGACGTGCCAGTCCTCGTGGTGCCCGCCGACGGTGCGCCTCGCCCACCCGTGGCACTCGCCTGCGCCAAGCGAGGGGAGACCTGGCGGCCGGTGTGGCAGGTGATGGGAACCGAGCAGCGCCCGTTCGAGGGCAAGGAGATCCGCGTCACCCACGTGCGGATGACCATCGAGGACAACGACAACTACTTCGAGCGTGTGCAGCAGGACTGGTGGCTCGACGACACCGGACTGCCTTTCGACATGGTCGCGACGAAGACGTCGAAGACGCCGACCGACATCGTGGGTGATGTCGTCTACAGCGAGCAGTACTCGGTGTCGCTCGCATCGGCCACGCCGATGCAGTGAGCCTCAGAGCCGTTCGATGATCGTGGCGGTGGCCATGCCGCCACCGGTGCACATGGTGACCAGACCCGTGTTGAGATCGCGGCGCTCGAGCTCGTCGATGAGGGTGCCGATCAGCATCGCCCCGGTCGCGCCGATGGGGTGGCCGAGCGCCATCGCCCCGCCGTTCACGTTCACCTTGTCCCAGTCGGCGCCGGTGTGGCACAGCCACTTCATCACGACGGCAGCGAAGGCCTCGTTGACCTCGAACAGGTCGATGTCCGACAGCGCCATACCCGCCTTGCGCAGCACGAGGTCGGTGGCCGGGCCGGGCGCAGTGAGCATGATCACCGGTTCGTCACCGGCGACGGCCGCCATGGTGATGCGTGCACGGGGTGTCATGCCGTGCGCCTTCGCGTAGTCGGGTGAGGCCAGCAGCACCGCAGCAGCACCATCGACCACACCCGACGAGTTGCCGCCGTGGTGCACGTGGCGGATCTCCGAGAGGTGCGGGTAGGCCTTGATCGCGGTCTGGTCGATCGACAGTTCACGGCCCGAAATGGTGTGCCCTCCCATGCCAGCGAAACTCGGCGACAACTTGGCGAGGTCGGCCAACGTGGTGCCGGCCCGCGGGTGCTCGTCACGATCGAGGGCAAGGCGACCGTCGTCGTGGAGGATCGGGACGATCGAACGGTCGAAGCGGCCCTGGGCCATCGCCTCCGCGGCGCGGGCCTGGCTGTCGACGGCCAACTGGTCCAGTTCCTCGCGGCCGAAGCCCTCGACCGTTGCGATGAGGTCGGCGGAGATGCCCTGCGGCACCATGTCGTACTGGTTGCGCAGATGGTTGTTGTTGGCGGTGAACCCGTCGACGTGCATCGGTGCGGGCCGCGACATGCTCTCTACACCGCCGGCGACCACGAGGTCCTGGAAGCCGGCGCGGATGCCCATTGCGGCGAAGTTCACGGCCTGCTGGCCCGAGCCACAGAACCGGTTGAGGGTGACACCGGGCGCCTGAGTCGACCACCCGGCGTCGAGGGCTGCCATGCGGGCGATGTCCATCGAGTGGTCGCCGCTGCCAGCGCCGCAGCCCATGACGACGTCGTCGACCTCGGCGGTGTCGAAGCCGTTGCGGGCCTGCAGCGCGTTCAACACCTGGGCGAGAATGCGTTGCGGGTGCACGTCGTGCAGGGCTCCCGTGTCCTTCCCCTTGCCCCTGGGGGAACGCACGGCGTCGATGATGAAGGCGTCTTCGGTCATGGGGCGCACCGTATCCACCGGTCTGCGGTGCCGTCGCATCGGGAGCCATCGCTCAGGTGCGGCCCGCCGTTCGGGCACGAGGTGTCAGTCGAGCGCAACGCGCCACGCTGCAGCGACGCCGTCGACTGCTTCCTCGGAACGTTCCGACAGCTCCAGCAGCAGGTCCGTCACCTCGTGCGCCTCCGCGTGTTGCAGATGCAGCCCGACGGTCGAGAGTGCATTCGCTCCGATCGCTGCGGCCATTCCCTTGATGGCATGGCCCGCCTTGCGGATGCGATCGAGGTCGTCGGCCGCGACCGCATCGGGCAGTTCGGCTCGGCGTTCGGGCAGCGAGCGCAGGAACAGGCGCACCATGTCCTCCGCCCCCTCCACACCGATCATCGACCGGTACTGCTCGATTCGATCGAGGTCGAACACGACCACGTGCTGGTTCACGGTCAGCAAGTTACTGGCCACCGGGGGTGGGCAGACGGCAACACCTCCGACAAGGCCGCCCTCACGCATCGATGAAGATGCATTCGCCGGGGCAGTCCTCGGCAGCGTCGAGCACCTTGTCGATGCACGCGCCGTCCACGTCGACCGCAACCATCGAGGGGTGAAGACGCCCGTCGGTGCTGCGCACGTGCGAGATGCCGTCCACCATCTGGAACGTCGTGCCGCAGTGCTCCTCGCACAGGCCGTCGCCCGTGCACAGATCGTGATCGATCCAGACCTTCATGATCCCTCCTCCAGGGCGTGCGGCCCTCGCCGCACGTCTCTGTCATCGGCGGCTGTCGAGGAGGTCTTGAGCGAGACCTGTCAGGAGACGATGCGGGCCTTCATCACGGCGAACTCCTCGGCCGTGATCTCGCCCTTGTCGCGGAGTTCCACCAGACGGTGCAGTTCCTCGGCTCCGCTCGAGCCTGCAGCCTGACGGATGAAACCGCGCACCGCGTCCTGCTGGGCCTGCGCTGCGGCCAACTGGTTCTGCGCCATGCGCTGGCCGTGGCTCAGCAGGTAGATGAACACTCCGAGGAACGGCGCGACGATCGTGAACGCCAGCCACAGCACTCTGGCGATGCCACCCATCTCCCGGTCGCGGAAGATGTCGGTCCAGACCTGGAACAGCAGCGTGAACCAAGTGATGAACAGGAACAGGTAGATGAGCAGCAGGAACAGTTCGCCCAAACCGAATGCGGCAATCACGAGAACCCCCCAGGAATCGTCCCCCCAACCTACACCCCCGCGAACTTAAGTTCGCGCAAGCCCGTCCCGAGGAACTCAAGTTCGCGTCAGGAGCGTTGGACGAGGCTGCTGGCGCGGCGGAGCGCACGACGGGGCATCAGACCCACGGCGACGCCCATCGCCTTGTACTGCCATCCGGGAATGGCCAGCGCTCGGCCCTTGGCC
>JBJTXX010000358.1:0-4333 GCA_046082485.1 Actinomycetota bacterium | reverse complement strand
GAGTCGCTCGGCGACTACGTGCTCGTCGACTTCATCGAGCACAAGCGCCAACTCGCGCGGGGTGCCGGCCGCCGCCGCACTGCCTGAGGGTTGCGTCGAGACGACCTGCGGTGTCGCGCGAAGCGTGTCCGAATCGCGCCGGAAAAATCACCCCTGGCGCGAACGGTGCCCGATGGTGGACAATGACACCCGTGTAATTACGCGGGTGTCGCCGACACCATCGGGCACCGTTCGCGCAAGGGGTGATTTTTCCGGCGCGATTCGGACACGCTTCGCGCGACGCCGCAGGTCGTCTCGACGCAACCCTCAGGCAGTGCGGCGGCGGCCGGCACCCCGCGCGAGTTGGCGCTTGTGCTCGATGAAGTCGACGAGCACGTAGTCGCCGAGCGACTCGTGGTTCGTGAAGAACGCCCTGCCCCGGTTGATGGCCGTCAGTTGCTCGACGAAGTGCTTCAGCCCGAAGTCGGCATCGAGCATGAAGGTGTTGATGCGGATGCCCTCGCGGGTGCAGCGGGCCGCTTCGCGCAACGTGACCTCGATGGTCTCCTGCACCGGCGGGTAGTTGAAGAACACGTCGCCCTGCTGGGTGATGTGCGCCGTCGGCTCGCCGTCGGTGATCATGATGATCTGCTTCGTGCCCGACTGCCGCGCCAGCATCTGGCGCGCCAGGGTGAAGCCGTGGTGCATGTTCGTGCCGTACGCGAAGTCCCAGCTCACCTCGGGCAGATCCGCTGCCGTCAACGCGTAGGCGGTCTCGCTGAAGCCCACGATGCCCATGAAGTCGCGGGGAAACTGGCTGGTGATCAGCGAGTGCAGCGCCATCGCCACCTTCTTGGCGGGCAGGAAGTTGTCGCGCATCGGCATGCTCATCGACAGGTCGAGCATCAGCACCGTGCTCGACCGCGTGAGGTGCTCGGTGCGTTCGATCTCGAAGTCGTCGGGCGACAGGCGCACCGGGGTGCTGGGGCCGTTGCGGCGCACCGCGTTGCGGATGGTGCGGTGCAGGTCGAGCTGGAACGGGTCACCGAACTCGTACGGCTTGGTGTCGTAGGTGCGCTCGTGACCGAAGCCGATGCGGCTGGTCTGGTGCTGGCCGGTCCTGTCCTTGGCCAACTTCGCGTACAGGTCGCGCAGCGCGTTGTTCCCGATCTTGCGCAGCCCGCGCGGCGTCAGTTCCAGCTTGCCGTCCTTCTGGCGGATGAGGCCCTGTTCCTCGAGCAGCTTGGTGAGTTCGGCAAGACGTTCGAGGCTCCGGGCCGCATCGTCGCCCATCAGCTCGCGCACGCGGTCGAGGTCGGCCTCGGCCAACGCTGACGGGTTCGTGGCGTTCTTCATCAGGTTCTCGAGCTGATCGAGTTCGCCGAGTTCCTGCATCATCTGCATCGCCTCGCCGAGCCCCATCGGGTCGTCGCCGCGGAACTGGTACTGCTGACCCCACCCCTGCTGCGGGAACATCAGCTGCAGGTTGCGACCCAATTGGTCGAGCTGCCAGCGCAGGTCCATGTCGTCGAGCAGCTGGTCGCTGAGTTGCTGCAGTTGCGCCCGCTGCTCGGGCGTCATGCTGTTGAGCATCGCCTGCATGGCAGCCATGCGCTGCGCCATCTGCTCGAGCAACTCGTCGAGATCCTTCGGGTCATCGGGGAAGAAGTCGCCGTACTGCTGCATGAACTCGTCGAAGCCGGGGTCTTCTCCCTGCTCGCGTCGCTCGATCATCTCGTTCAGCGCGGCCAGCATGTCCTTGGTGCGCTGCATCCCCTCGGGGGTGACGTTCTGCATGGCCGACGACATCTGGTCGAAGGCCTGCTGCATCAACTGCTGTCGCAGTTGATCCATCAACTGCTCGAACCGTTGACGCGCCTCTGCGCTCTCGAAGTCGTACGACGACAGGTCGCGCACCTTGCCCGCGAGGTCGGGCGGCATCATGTCGAGGCGGAAATTGCGCTCCGCTGCGGCATCGCGGGCGTTCTGGGCGCGCCGCTCGTCGCCACTTCGCTCGGCGTCGGCCGTCGCGTTCTCGATCGCGTGGCGTTCCTCGTCGATGATGTCGTCGATGGCCTCGGCGATCTCGCGGTAGGGGCCGCCGAGGTCGTGTCGGTCGAGGCGCTGCTGGCGTTCCTCGCGCAACTTCCTCATCAGGTCGCGAAGGCCCATCATCTGCTCGCCGTTGCGGTCGGTCATGCCCTGCTGCATCAGGCGTCGCAGCGCAGCGTTCACGTCACCGTGGTACAGCAGGTCGTCGGTGATCTCCTCGAGCAGCGAATCGGCGTCGAGATCGAAGCCCTTCTGCGTGCCGTCCCAGCGGGAATAGGTGAACCGACCTGCCATGGCCGCACGCTACAACCCGGCACGACCGCAACGACCACGCGGGCCGGTGGTACCCTCGACCCGATGCGTGTCCCCCGCACGTTCGCCTTCGTCGACCTCTCCGGGTTCACGAACTACACGGCTGCCTACGGCGACGATGCCGCAGGCAGGCTGCTCGGCGCATTCCGTGCGCTGACCCGCGAGATCGCCAGCGAACGAGGCGTGCGCATCGCCAAGTGGCTGGGTGACGGTTGCATGATCGTCTCCGTCGACCAAGAGGCTTGCATCGCGTTCGCACTCGAACTGCAGCAACGGTCGGCCGACGTGTGCGCACCGTTGCAGTTGCGCATCGGCATGGCCACCGGCCACGCACTGCTGTTCGAGGGTGACGACTACATCGGCTCCGCGGTCAACATGGCCGCCCGCCTCTGCGATGCCGCCGACCCGCAGGAGGTGCTGCTGCCGGTGATGCAGCTGGAGCGGCTGCCCGAGGGCGTCCACTCGTGCGACCAGCGCGACCTCGACCTGCGCGGCTTTCCCGGCCCGGTGAGCGTGCTGCAGTTGTGCGGGCAACCCGAGTTGGCCGCGTCGAACGACACCGGCGAGCTCTGGACCCGTTCGCCGTTCAACACCTGAGGTCGGCGTGACCATCGCCCGGGGCGCCGTGCTGTCGGCGTACAGCGAACGGCTGCTCGACGACGTCGCGCTGGCGGCCGAGCACGGCATCGAGCGCATCCGCCTCGACGTGCCGTGGGCGCTCGCCCAACCGCGGGCCGGAGCCTTCGACGGCGACGTGTTCGAACGGCTCCGCGGCGCCGCCCAGTCCGCTGCCGCGGCCGGTGTGCAGACGTGGTTCCGGCTGCTGCAGCCCGCCATCCCCCACTGGTTCGACGACGAAGGCGGCTTCACCGACGACCGCACCGCCGGCACGTGGTGGCCCCGCTGGGTGGAGGGCGTCACCGATCGACTGGGCGACGTCGCCGCCGGATGGGTGCCGTTCGAGGCGCCGTACGGGATGTGCGACCGGTTGAGCCCGCACGACGCACGCCGTCACGGCGAGATCACCCACACCGTGCTGGTGGCGTGGCGGGACGCCTGGAGGATCCTGCACGGTTCGACACCGGTGGCCTGCTCGCTCGACGTCGCGATCGAGCGCCCGACCGACGAGTCACCCGAGGCGCGCGAAGCAGCGAACCGTCGGCACCACCTGCGGTGGAGCCTGTGGTTGCAGGGGTTCACCGACGGGGTCGTGCGCATCCCCGGCCGGGCCGACCGTCCGCTGGCAGACCTCGCCGGCAGCGTCGACGTGATCGGTCTCGCCGTGCGGCGCGACGCTGAGACCTGCCTCTACCGCGCGGCCGAGCACGGTCTCGGGCTGCCGCTGGCGCTGACGTTCGCCGTCACCGGCGCCAGCGACGCCGAGCGATCCCACCACGTCACGGCGATGTGGCGGGAGGTGCGCCGCGCCGGCGAGCAACTGCGCGTCGACACGGTGTGGGCCATGCCGTTCGTCGATGTACCGGGAACACCCGGGCTCGCCACCGCCGACAGGGAACTGAAGGATTCCGGCCACGCCTTCGTGGCCGCACACCCGTGAGCCGAACCTAGGACCGGCTGCGGTAGGTGGCCGAGGCCGACCCCGACGAGGCGTCCTTGTTCAGGCGCTTCGAGAGGTGCAACCCCTCGAGTACGAACTCCACCGCTGCTGCGACCGACGATGCGGAGTCGTCGCCGGCAGTCAACGCGGCGACGGGCGCCCGCAACGACGGCACCGCGTCGAGCAACGCCACCAACTGTTGCGAGGGCACGTCCTCGCCCGTGTGGGCGACGGCACCCGACTCGAACTCGGTCACCACGTCGCGCACCGCGGCAGGGTCGACGAGTTCCTTGTAGACCGACAGCACGGCACCCTTCACGAGGTTCTCGAGGATGGCACCCTCGCGACCCTCCTCGAGCGCCTCGATCTCCACCTTGCCGCTGGTGCTGGCCGCGAGCGCCGAGAGGTCGCTGATGCGGGGCACCACGTTGT
>JBJTXX010000357.1:0-2601 GCA_046082485.1 Actinomycetota bacterium | reverse complement strand
CGATCGCTCTGCTGGTGGCATACGCAGCCGCCCGAACCCTGGCCAGACCACTTCGCATCCTCACAGAGGCCGCGAAGCGTCTGGCATCAGGCGGCGAAGCCGACCCGCAACTCGACGAGCGACTCGAGACGGTGGCCGGTCGCCGCGACGACCTCGGCGTGCTCGGCGAGCGACTGGCCACCGCCACCCGCGAGACACGTGAACGCGAGCGTCGACTCCGTGAGATGGTCGATTCGCTCAAGGTCGAGATCGACCATGGCCAGAAGGAAGCGGCCGTGCAGGAGATCGTCGAGAGCGACTTCTTCAACGACCTGCAGAGTCGGGCTCGCGAACTCCGCGCCAAGTCGAGACCCGACGGCTGACTCCCGGCGGGCTCAGGCCACCGCGGCTCACCTCCACTCGGCTCCGTCCGGATAGCTCAACGACGCGATCGATTCCGGGTGCATCTCGATGCTGTAGCCGGGCGCCTCGGGCACCACGTACGCGCCATTGCGAACCTGCACGGGGTTCACGAAGTGCTCGTGCAGGTGGTCCGCGTACTCGGTGGTGCGGTCATGCAATGAACCGCTGACGCACAGGTGATCGATCACCGAGATGTGCTGCACGTACTCGCAGAGGCCGATGCCACCGGCGTGCGGGCACACCGGCACTCCCCTCGCCTCCGCCAGCAGCAGCACCGCCAGCACCTCGTTCAACCCACCCAGTCGGCAGGCGTCGAGTTGCACGTAGTCGATGGCCTCGGCCTGCAGCAACTGCTTGAACACCAGACGGTTGGCGGCGTGCTCGCCGGTGGCCACACCCACTGGCGCCACCCCGCGGCGGATGGCCGCGTGAC
Source organism: Actinomycetota bacterium (assembly GCA_046082485.1). Taxonomy (GTDB): domain Bacteria; phylum Actinomycetota; class Acidimicrobiia; order Acidimicrobiales; family Ilumatobacteraceae; genus UBA668. The sequence goes on along the minus strand of JBJTXX010000357.1, from coordinate 1,766 downwards.
CCAGCACGTCGTCGGGATGGGTGGGCTCCTCGATCCAGCGCAGGCGGAAGTCGCGCAACTCGTTCGTCCAGTCGATGGCCTGACGCACGTCCCAGACCTGGTTCGCATCGGCCATCAGCTGCCGCTGGTCGCCCAGTTCCTCGCGCATGACCTCGCAGCGACGACGGTCGGAGACCACGTCGATGCCCACCTTCGTCTTGAAGCTGGTCCAGCCCGCCGCCATGGCCTCGCGACAGCGGCGACGAACTTCGTCCTCCGGGTAGCCCAGCCAACCGGCCGAGGTGATGTAGGCCGGGTAGCCGTCCCTGCGAAGTTCGGCCAGACGGCCGTCGAGGCCCGGCCGTCGACGCTGCAACATCTCCAACGCCCGCTGCTCGTCCACCTCGTCACGCAGGTAACGGAAGTCGATGCAGTCGACGAACTGGGCGGGTTCCATGTCGGCCACCAGCTGCCACACCGGCACACCGCGGTCCTTCGCCCAGAGGTCCCAGACAGCGTTCACCAAGGCCGCCGTGGCGAGGTGGATCACGCCCTTGTCCGGACCCAGCCACCGCAGCTGCGAATGGTTGGTGACCGAACGCCAGAACGCACCCATCGAATCGGTGAGGTCCGACAGGCGGCGACCCACCACCAACGGAGAGAGCGCCTCGATCGCCGCACAGCACAACTCGTTGCCCTTGCCGATGGTGAAGGTCATCCCGTGTCCGCTGTGGGGGCCCTCGGTGTGCAGCACCACGTAGGCCGCCGAGTAGTCGGGATCGGGATGGTTGGCATCCGAGCCGTGCAGGAACCTCGAGGTGCGGGCCCTCAGGTCGTGGGTGGTGACGTGCGTGATGCGGGTCATGGTTACTCCGGGGGCGACGTGTGCCCCGACCATAGGCGCGATACTGGCGGCAGGTTCCGACGCTGGAGGGCACATGGGCGGGCGAGTAGTGGTGGTCACGGGGTCGGCGGGGGGAATCGGTGGGGCGATCGTGCAACGCTTCGATGCGTTGGGCGACATCACCTTCGGCCTCGACCTCGCGGACGGGTTCGACATCACCGACCCCTCCCAGTGCGAGGACGCCGTCACCCGCATCGTGCAGCAGCACGGGCGCATCGACGTGCTGTGCAACAACGCCGGCGTCAGCGCAGTCGGCGACGTGGTGCAGAGCACACCCGACGACTGGCAACGGGTGTTCGCGGTGAACGTGTTCGGCATCGCCAACCTGTCGCGGGCGGTCATCCCCCACATGCGTGCCGCTGGCGGTGGCGCCATTGTCAACACCTGCTCGATCGTGGCCCATGTGGGTCTCGTGCAACGTGCCGTGTACGGCGCCTCGAAAGGGGCGGTGCTGGCAATGACGAAGGCGATGGCAGCCGACGAGGTGCAGCAAGGCATCCGCGTGAACTGCGTGTCGCCGGGCACGGTGGAGAGCCCATGGGTGCAGCGGCTGGTCGCCTCCAACCCCGACCCCGAGGCCGCATACGCGGCCCTGCGACGTCGACAGCCGATGGGCGACCTGGTGAGTTGCGAGGCCGTCGCCGATGCAGTGGTGTACCTGGCCGCGCCCACCACCTTCGCGACCGGTGTCGACCTGCTGGTCGACGGTGGCATCAGCGGAATGCGCATCGTGACATGAGTTGCCGGCCATGACCCTGCGAGTCGCCCTGGTCGGCGGCCCGATGTACGACCACCTCTACACACTGCTGCAGCACGCCGACGTGGGGGCCGACATCGAAGTCGTGGTGCACGCCGACCACCCCACGCTGAACCGCGAAGTGGC
>JBJTXX010000356.1:0-6031 GCA_046082485.1 Actinomycetota bacterium | reverse complement strand
GTCCGCCCCTGAGCCGGCCAAGAAGGCCCCGGCCAAGAAGGCCCCGGCGAAGAAGGCCCCGGCGAAGAAGGCCCCGGCGAAGAAGGCCCCGGCGAAGAAGGCCCCGGCGAAGAAGGCCTGAGTGGCGCGTCGGCAGCGCCTCGACGCCGAACTCGTCCGCCGTTCGCTCGTCGCGACGCGAACCGACGCGGCACGCGCCATCGAAGAGCACCGCGTGCTGGTCAACGGCGCAGTGGCCGACAAGGCGAGTCGACAGGTGCACGCCGGAGACGCGGTCGTTGTGCTCGGCGCCGGCCCGAGGTTCGTGAGTCGTGGCGGCGAGAAACTCGACGCAGCACTGGAGGGCTTCGGTATCGACGTGCAGGGCATGCGGGTGCTCGACGCGGGGGCCAGCACCGGCGGGTTCACCGACTGCCTCTTGCAGCGTGGCGCCGGGCATGTGGTGGCGCTCGATGTCGGGCATGGCCAACTGCACCCCTCGATCCGCGCCGACGAGCGAGTCACGGTGATCGAGCGATTCCACATACGGGACGTGGACACCGTGGTGACCTGTGGGCAGGTCGATCTCGTGACGGCCGACCTGTCGTTCATCTCGCTGACGAGGGTCATCCCGGCGATGGCCGGTGTGCTGTGTGATTCCGGTGCCATGGTGCTGCTCGTGAAGCCGCAGTTCGAGGCCGGGCGGGCGGAGGTCTCGAAGGGGCGTGGCGTGGTGACCGACCCTGCGGTGCACGAACGCGTGCGCCTGGAAGTGCATGCCGCGATCGGGTCGGCCGGGGGCTGGGTGCGCGGTTGGTTGGACTCCCCGCTCCTCGGCGGCGACGGAAACCGTGAATTCCTTGTGCATGCCACCTTCGAACGGACAGGATGCTCTGAGTGACTTCCGTGCTGCTGGTGGCCCACCACGAACGAGATGACGCAGCGGTGCTCGCACGGCGCGCTGCTGAGCACCTCGCACGACTCGGCCACACGGCGTGGATGACGTCGCCGGACGGGGCCGCTCTCGGTCTCGACGACCTCGTTCGCGGCGAAGAACCGTCGACGGCCGGCTTGGCGATCTGCATCGGCGGTGACGGAACCACCCTGCGAACCGTGCACCTGCTCGACGGCGCCCCGGTGCCGATCATCGGCGTGAATGTCGGCCTGCTGGGCTATCTCACGGAAGTCGAGCCGCCCGCACTGATCGACAGCATCGATCGCTGGTTCGCAGGTGCCACGGCCGGGGGCTGGCATCTCGACGAGCGGATGATGCTGGCGGTGTCGGTGCGTCGGCGTGATGAATGCCTCGGCCAGTGGTCGGCGCTGAACGAGGCCGTGCTCGAGAAACTCGAACCGGGGCACACCGTTCGGCTGAAGGTCGACATCGACGATTCTGCGTTCACCTCGTACGCCGCGGACGGCCTGATCCTCGCCACGCCGACGGGATCGACGGCGTACTCGTTCTCCGCCAGGGGCCCGGTTCTGTCGCCACGCCTCCGGGCCCTGTTGCTCACGCCGGTGTCGCCGCACATGCTCTTCGACAGGTCGCTGACCCTCGACGCCAGCGAGTCGGTGACCGTGGAGGTGCTGGGTCATCGCGCGGTCACGCTCTCCGTCGACGGGCAACCGGCGAGCACGCTGGTCGAGGGTGACCTCGTGCAGGTGCGGGCGAGCACCGACATCGCCCGGTTCGTACGGTTCACCGACCGCAGGTTCCACCAGATCCTGAAGGCGAAGTTCGGTCTGGCGGACCGCTGAATGCTGCACGAACTGCACATCGAGTCGCTGGGAGTCATCGACCGTCTCGACATCGTGCTCGGGCCGGGACTCACGGCGCTTACGGGCGAGACCGGTGCCGGCAAGACAATGCTCGTCGAGGCGATCTCATTGCTCGTGGGCGGCCGGGCCGACGCGTCGATGGTGCGGCCCGGGTGTGCGGAGGCCAGGGTGGAGGGACGGTTCGTCACCGACGGCGCGGAGTATGTCGTGGCGAGAGTCATCCCGTCCGACGGGCGCTCGAGGGCGTACGTCAACGGGCGACTGGCCACGGTCGCGAACCTGGCCGAACTGGGCTCCCGCACGGTGGACCTGCACGGGCAGCACGCACACCAGAGTCTGTTGTCGACCAAGGAACAGCGGGATGCGCTCGACCGGTGGTGCGGCACCGACCTCGCGCCGCTGCGCGATGCGCGGGCCGCGCTCACCGAGATCGACGCGGTGTTGGCGGCGCTGGGTGGCGACACCCGAACGCGGGCCCGTGAGCTCGACCTGCTGAGATTCCAGTTGGGCGAACTGCGCGGTGCCGCCATCGAGGAGCCCGACGAGGACGACCGGCTCGACGCCGAGCACGACGTGCTCGCCCGGGCGGCGGAGTGCCGGGCGCTCGGTGAGACCGTGCTCGCAGCACTCACCGATGACGGGGGAGCCAGCGACGCCGTGGGCGCAGCAGTGCGCGGCCTGGGTGGCAGGCCCCCCTTCGCCGAGAGCGAGACGCGCCTTCGGGCCCTGCAGGCCGAACTGACGGATGTCGCCGCCGATTTGCGTCGTCAGGTCGACGGCATCGAGGAGGACCCTGCGCGTCTTTCGCAGGTGCGCGAGCGTCGACAGTTGCTGCGTGACCTGCGGCGCAAGTACGGCGAGTCGTTGGCCGACGTTCTCGCCTTCCGCGAAGAGGTTGCGACGCGGCTCACCGACCTCGAGGGCTACGAGCAGCGGGCGGCAGGCCTCGAGGCGGAGCGTCAGCAGGCGCAGAACCGAGAGCGGGCCGCGGCGGCTGCGGTGGGTTCCTGCCGACGCGGTGGCGCCGATGCGCTGGCCGCAGAGGTGGAGCGCCACTTGCGGGAGTTGGCGATGCCGCACGCCCGCGTCGGTGTGCATGTCGGTGACGAGGACCCCGGCGACGACGTGTCGTTCCTGCTGTCGGCGAACCCCGGCAGCCCGCTGTTGCCGCTGTCGAGGGTGGCGAGTGGCGGCGAACTCGCACGTTCGATGCTGGCGCTGCGGCTCGTCGTGAGCGAGGCCCCGGACACCTTGGTCTTCGACGAGGTCGACGCGGGAATCGGAGGTGCGGCAGCCACGGCGGTTGGCAGGAAGCTGGCCGAACTGGGGGAGCGTCATCAGGTGCTGGTGGTCACCCATCTCGCCCAGGTCGCCGCGATGGCGACCACCCACGTGGCAGTGAGCAAGCAGGTGCAGGGCGAGTCAACGGTTGCCAAGGCGAGGTCGCTGGACCACGACGCACGCATGCGCGAAGTGGCGCGTCTGCTGTCGGGCGACACCGGCGCAGCGGCGCTGCAACACGCGGCGGACCTCCTGGCCCGGCGCCCCGACAGGAACGACCGGTGACCGACGGCCGCTCCGTGGAGAACCCGGTGGACTTCACGACCGAGGCGGGTCTGCGACGGGACACGGCGCTGGTCACGGCCTGCACGCTCGTGTCGCGGATCACCGGGTTCGGGCGCGTCATCGCGACGGCGGCGGTGCTCGGCAGCGGCCTGCTCGGCGACGTGTACCAGACGGCGAACCTGGTGCCCAACCTGCTGTTCGAACTCGTGGCCGGTGGGGTGCTGCAGTCGGTGCTGGTGCCGACATTCGTCGAGGCCCGGCGCCTCGGGGGCCGACGACTGCTCGGCACCGCGGTGCAGGCTGCCAACGGCGTGGTGTTGGCGGTGCTCTCGCTGATCGCGCTCGCCGGCATGGCGCTGTCGCCCCTGCTCACGCGGTTGGCCGTGGCTGCCGAACCCTCGGCGGCAGTCGCTGCCGACAAGTTGGACGTCATGTTGCCGCTGGTGCTGGTCTTCGTGCCGCAACTGGTCTTCTATGGTCTCGCGACGGTCGCCGGGGCAGCGCTGAACGCAAGGGGCAGGTTCGTAGCGGCTGCGTTGTCGCCGACGGTGAACAACGTGATCGTGATCGTCGCGTGCCTTTGGTTCAGGCACCTGCGGGCCGGAGCCGCAGCCAGCCTGGAACTCACACCCGCACAGTTGGCCGTGCTCGCAGGGGGCACCACCCTGGGCGTGGTGGCGTTCGCCGTCGTTCCGCTAGCGGTGCTGCGCCGCGACGGAGTCGGCACCCGGCCGCAGTGGTTACCCGGTCACGGGGCAGTCGTTGCCATGCGGCAGCAGTTCGGCTGGGCGACCCTGTCGATCGTGGGGACGCTGGTGCCGACCGCAGCGGCGCTGGCACTCGGCAACGGCGCACCCGGTGGCGTGGCCGTGTTCATGTACGCCTTTGCGTTCTACGTGCTGCCCCATGCCCTCGTCGCGGTGCCGCTGGCGACGACACTCGCACCCAGGGTGGCCGACCGATGGCAGGAACGCGACGCTGCGACCGCGAGAAACGTCATCGACTCGTCGATGCGGCTCGCGGTGCCACTGTTGCTGCTCGGCGGAGCCGGAATGGTCGGCCTGGCCTGGCCCGTCACGAGGGTTGCGGCAATCGGCCAGACCGCCAGTCAGGGCCTCGCACCGATCGCCCACACGCTTGCAGCGTTCGGCCCCGGACTGCTGGGCTACGGCGTCGCCTTCGTGATGACGAGGGTGCTGTTCGCCGTCGGTGACGTTCGGCGCGCATCCGTCCTCATGATCTTCGGCGCGGTCGCCGGAGTGGCCGCCATGGCCGTGACGTCGTCACTGATGGCGCCCTCGGAACGCGCCGCAGCCCTCGCCATCGGGTACGGCGCATCGCAGACGGTGGCGGCCGTGCTGCTCACCGGGCGGGCCCGGGAACTGCTCGGGGCGCCCCGCTGGGCCGCACTGGCCAAGGTGCTCGCCACGTCGACGCTCGCCGCGGTCGCTGCAGTACTGGTGATGGTCGCCGTGGCCAACCGGTTCGGCACGTCGCGTGCTGCCTCGCTGGTCGCACTCGTGGTCTCGGGCGCCGCCGGGGTCGCGGCGTTCGCCCTGGTGCTGTCAGCCGGCGGCGGTCGCCAACTCCTGCGCCTCGGCAGGAACTGACGGTTCGGATCGCCGACGCCGCACGAATCGCAGGACGAGTGCCGCCGCACCGATCACGACAGCACCTCCGGCGGCATCGAGCACATAGTGGTTACCCGTCACGACGATCGCGAAAAGGGTGAGCGCTGGATACACGAACCCCAGTGCCCTGGTGGCCCGGTGCGACGAGTACCGCCAGAACACCCAACCGCACCACAGCGCCCAGCCGAAGTGGAGACTCGGCATGGCCGCGTATTGGTTCGCCACGGCCTTGGCGACCGGCGAGTGGTAGCTCCAGAGTCCACCGAAGCGCTCGAGGGTGTCGACGAAGCAACGTCCGATCGTGTAGCCGTCGGGGCCGGGAACGGGGATGTTGTCGTTGCACTTGTAGAGCCGGGGCGGTGCCAGCGGGAACGACCAGTACCCGATGAGGGCCAGCGCCGTGGTGAGGCCCAGCAGGTTGCGCAACGCCGGGTAGGCGGATTGTCGCTTGCGGTACATCCAGACCAGCAGCCCGACGGTGATGACGAAGTGCAGGGTGCCGTAGTAGACGTTCATCAACTTGATGAACCACGTGGCTCCGAGGAACGCCTGCTGCACCGCCTGCTCGTGGAACAGGTAGAGGCTGCGTTCCCACGACACGAGGCGGCGGGCGTTCGCGTAGGCCCGTGTGGTGACGCCTCCGTGGTCGGCGAGGCTACGAATGGTCTGGTACACGTAGTAGAAACCCACCACGATCGCCGCCTCGCGAACCCAGCCCCAACGGGCAGGGCGCTCGGTCGTCGCCACGGTCTCCAGCTGCATCCCGGGCAGTCTACGTTCGGCATCCGCGCGCGGCGTCCGGATGTGGGTATGCTGCGTTCCCGTTGTCAGTGCGTCTGAGACGGAGGTCGGCCCGATGCCGAAGCACATTTTCGTGACCGGGGGGGTGGCCAGTTCGCTCGGCAAGGGTCTGACGGCTTCGTCGCTCGGCCGACTGCTGAAGCTGCGGGGTCTGCGGGTCACGATGCAGAAGCTCGACCCCTACATCAACGTCGACCCCGGCACGATGAATCCGTTCGAGCACGGTGAGGTGTTCGTCACCGACGATGGCGGCGAGACCGACCTCGACCTCGGGC
>JBJTXX010000355.1:0-3464 GCA_046082485.1 Actinomycetota bacterium | reverse complement strand
TCATGTCGGACTTGTAGGTGTCCCACTTCTCGGCGATCGGGCCGGCGGGGATCTTCGACTGCAACTCGACCATGACGACTACCCCACCACTCCGGCCAGGACGGCCACCGGGAACGACACATTGCCCACCACGATGATCGTGGCGAAGGCGATCGCCAACTGGCGCCGCCACCTGTTGAACCGAGGGTTGTTCCAACCCATGCTCTGGAACATGCTCCAGACGCCGTGGTACAGGTGCACGCCGAGGGCGATGTTGGCCACGACGTAGAGCAACGCCACCGGCAGTCGGTCGAGACTGCCGACCACGTTGGCGTAGGCCTCGCCACGCACGAAGTCGGGGTTCGCCCACCCCCAGGTGAGGTCGGCGAGGTGCCACAGCACGAACAACGCCACGATGCTGCCGGTCCAGCGCATCGTGCGACTGGCGAAACTTGCCACCTGGTAGTCACGCTCGCTCTGGTACTTCACCGAGCGGGCGTTGCGGTTCATCGCCGTCAGGGTGGCGGCGGCGTGGATGTGCAGCACCACGGCCCCGATGAGGCCGAGCCGCAGCAGCCACAGCACGACGGTGCGGGGCACGATCGGCACCAGCAGCTCGCGCAGGAACTCGGCGTAGTGGTTGTAGTCCTCCTCGCCGATGTACATCTTGAGGTTGCCGAGCATGTGCACGAGCACGAAGCCCAGCAGCATGATGCCGGTGATCGCCATGGCGTACTTCTTGCCCACGGCGGTGCTGTAGAGATCGCCGAGGAACGTGCGCCGACGCTTCCTCGGTGTGGCCGCGGAGCCGGTGACCGGCCCTCGCGATCGGATTGCCTGAGCCATCTGCGGACGGCCTTTCGTCGAGTGAACGCTGTTGCCGCTGCGAACCGTAGCCCTGGGCATGGCCTCATGAGAACTTCGCCACCATGTGACAAAGTTCGCCGCTCAGCACCGGAGTCAATACACTCTCCACGTTTGCCCAACCAAGCGTGGTGATGCCGCCGCGCCCGAGACACCCGGAGACACCGGTGCCAGCATTGTTCGCCGCCGAAGGCGGCTACCAGGATTTCGTACTCAAGGGTGGCGAGTGGGCGGTCCTGCTGCTCTCCGCCGCCTCTGCCATCGTGGCGATCGCCGTCGGCTTCTTCCTCGTGAAGAGCGTGATGGCCGCCGACGAGGGCTCGGAGAAGATGAAGGAGATCGCGAAGGCCATCCAGGTCGGTGCGCTCGCCTACCTGAAGCGGCAGTTCCGGACGATCGGCATCATCCTCGTCCCGCTCGCCGTCATCGTGTTCCTCACCAGCACTGCGATCGCCAAGCCCGACGGTGTCGAGGCCCTGAGCTTCGGGCAGGCTGGTCTTTGGCGCACGGTCGCCTTCGTGCTCGGCTGCCTGGCCTCGGGCCTCACGGGCTACATCGGCATGACGCTGGCCACTCGTGGCAACGTGCGCACCGCCGCCGCCGCCCTCAGCAACAGCATGCCCAAGGCCCTCACCGTGGCCTTCCGCACCGGCGGCGTGGCGGGCATGTTCACCGTCGGCCTCGGCCTGCTCGGCGCCACCGTCATCATCATGATCTTCCAGAACACCAGCTCGGTGATCCTCGTCGGCTTCGGCTTCGGCGGCTCACTGCTGGCCCTGTTCCTGCGCGTCGGCGGCGGCATCTTCACCAAGGCCGCCGACGTCGGCGCCGACCTCGTGGGCAAGGTCGAGGCCGGCATCCCCGAGGACGACCCGCGCAACCCCGCCACCATCGCCGACAACGTGGGCGACAACGTGGGCGACTGCGCCGGCATGGCCGCCGACCTGTTCGAGAGCTACGAGGTCACCCTCGTGGCCAGCATCATCCTCGGCGTGGCCGCCTTCAACAGCATCGGCGCCAACCCGGCGCTCGGCCTGGTGTTCCCGCTCGCAGCCCGTGCCATCGGCGTGATCGCCAGCATCGCCGGCGTGTTCGCCGTGAAGGCCAAGGAGGGCGAGACCAACGCCCTCAAGCCCATCAACAAGGGCTTCCTCGTGGCCGGCTCGCTGACCCTCATCGGCACCCTCGTGGTCTCGCTGGTCTACGTCGGCAACGACACCGCCAACGCAGGTTGGAAGTGCTTCGGCGCCGTGGCCATCGGCCTCGTGCTGGCCCAGTTGGTGAGCCGCCTCACCGAGTACTACACCGGCACCCACTTCACCCCGGTGAAGGAGATCGCCGAGAGCGCCGAGACCGGACCCGCCACCGTGGTGCTCAGCGGCACCTCGGCCGGCCTCGAGAGCTCGGTCTACGCGGTGGTCGCCATCGCCGTGGCCCTCGGCGTGGCCCTCGCCCTCGGCGGCGGCAACATCCAGTTCAGCCTCTATCTCGTGGCGCTCTGCGGCATGGGCATGCTCGCCACCACCGGCGTCATCGTCTCGGAGGACACCTTCGGCCCGGTCAGCGACAACGCTGCCGGCATCGCCGAGATGAGCGGCGAGTTCCACGGTGAGCCCGAGCGCATCATGGTCAGCCTCGACGCGGTGGGCAACACCACCAAGGCCGTCACCAAGGGCTTCGCCATCGGCTCGGCCGTCATCGCCGCCGTGGCGCTGTTCGCCTCGTTCATCGAGACCGTGGGCGGCGAGGACGCCGACCTGGCCAAGCTGATCGAGGAAGGCAAGGCCGCCGGCAAGACGGTGTTCGACTTCGTGAAGGTGAACGTGGCCGACCCGAAGGTGTTCATCGGTCTGCTCATCGGCGGCGCCGTGCCGTTCCTGTTCTCGGCCCTCGCCATCCGCGCCGTGGGCCGCACCGCCGGCGTGGTGGTGCAGGAAGTGCGCAGCCAGTTCGCCGACGGCAAGATCATGAAGGGCGAGAAGCTGCCCGACTACGGCCCGGTCATCGACATCTGCACCGCTGCCTCGCTGCGCGAGTTGGCCACCCCCGCCCTGCTGGCCGTGCTCACCCCGGTGGCCATCGGTTTCGGCATCGGCTGGGAGGCCCTCGGTGCATTCCTCGCCTCGGTCATCGTGGTGGGCCAGTTGATGGCCAACTACCTCAGCAACGCCGGTGGCGCCTGGGACAACGCCAAGAAGTACATCGAGGACGGTCACCACGGCGGCAAGGGCAGCGACGCCCACAAGGCCGCGGTCATCGGCGACACCGTCGGCGACCCCTTCAAGGACACTGCCGGCCCGGCGCTCAACCCGCTCATCAAGGTGATGAACCTGGTGTCGCTGCTGATCCTGCCGGCCGTCATCAACCTCCAGGACCAGGACGGCGCCCGTTACGCGATCGCTGCGGTGGCGCTCGTGGTGCTGCTCGGCTCCATCGCGTTCTCGAAGCGCAGGGCGCCGAACCTCCTCTCGAGCTGAGTCCGTCCGATCACACGTGTGACGGCCCGGCCGGCGAGCACCGGCCGGGCCGTTTCGCGTCCGGGCACGGACCCTGCCGTGGACTAGATCGAACGCTCGACGGGAACGGCGAGCGCGACCGCCGCCAGGATCAGCCCGGTCGAC
>JBJTXX010000354.1:0-921 GCA_046082485.1 Actinomycetota bacterium | reverse complement strand
CGAGGCCGGCCTTGCCGTCTATCAGGGCAAGGCGCTCGTGAACTCGGTGACCGGCGAGGACGAAGTACTCGAGCGGGTGTTGCCGCTCGTCGCGAAGTACGGCGCCGCCGTGGTGGCCATCAGCAACGATGAGACCGGCATCAGCACCGACCCCGACGTGCGCTTCAACGTGGCCAAGAAGATCGTGCAGCGTGCCGCCGACCACGGCATCCCGGCCAGCGACGTCGTGGTCGATCCGCTCGTGATGCCATCGGCGCGATGGGCACCGCTGGCCGTCAGGTCTTCGCCCTGCTGCGTCGCCTCGTCAGCGAACTGAAGGTGAACACCACCTGCGGCGCCAGCAACGTCAGTGTCGGCCTGCCCGCGCGCAACAACATCACCGGCACCTTCCTGTCGATGGCGATCGCCAACGGCATGACCTCCGCGATCATGAACCCGCTGCACCCCGAGGTGAAGACGATGGTGATGGCGGCCGACGTGCTGGCCGGCAACGACCAGGACTGCGTGGCATGGATCCGCGCCAACCGCGACCCCGAGGCCGCGGCGGGCGCCCGTGAGGGCCGCGCCGGCGGCCGCCGAGCCCGCAGGGGCGAGTGAGTGCCCAAGGTCGTCTTCACCCCGTCGGGCCTCGGCACCGAAGTCGCAGCCGGCACCACGGTGCTGCAGGCCGCGCGCGACCTCGGTGTCGACCTCGACTCGGTGTGCGGCGGCCGCGGCATCTGCGGCCGCTGTCAGGTGACCTTCAACCCGGGCAACCACCCGAAGTGGGCCATTGAATCCGACGAGTCCGCGCTCAGCGTCTGGACGGACACCGAGACCGCCTACGAACGGCGCAAGGGCATCAAGCCCGACCGCCGCCTGGGCTGCTGCGCGACGGTGCAGGACGACGTGGTGCTCGACGTGCCGCCCGAGAGCCAGGTG
>JBJTXX010000353.1:0-7992 GCA_046082485.1 Actinomycetota bacterium | reverse complement strand
GCGCGCCACGCCGTCGTCGCCGTTCGGCTCGCACACCTCGTCGGCCGAGTCGCGCACCATCGGGTGGGCGTTGCCCACGGCCACGCGGCGGCCTGCGAACCCGAACATCGGAAGGTCGTTCACCTCGTCGCCGAACACCATCACGTCGCGCCCGTCGATGCCGAGGTGGTCGCACAGCCACCGCAGCCCGCGCCCCTTGTCGGCACCCGCAGGGGCGATCTCCACCGCGTTGGCGCCCATGTGGTTGACGGCGAGCTCAGCGCCCAGCACACCCGGCAACCGACCCAGCAGGTCGTGCACGTCGAGGCGCGGGTGGAAGGCGTACAGCTTGATCGCCTCGGTCGCGCCGTCGTGCCCGACCAGCGCGTCGGGCACGGCATCGCCACCGGGGTCGATGGGCATGCGGGTGCGGAAGCCCTCCTCGGCCGTGAAGCCGCGGTCGGTGGCCAGCGCCACCCGCAGTTCGGGGTCGTGCGCACGAAGCTGCTGCACCGCCTGCGCGGCGAGCGTGGCCGGGAACGTCAGGTGATGCAGCACGCCACCGTCGGGCAGCGTGCAGACGATGGTGCCGTTGGCCATCACGCCGTAGTGCACACCTCGTCCGGCCGCCTCGATCTCGCGTGCCGCGATGAATGGGGGGCGGCCACTGGCGAACACCACCAGCACCCCCGCATCCGCCGCGGCCTGCAGCGCCGCCGCGCTGCGATCGGTGAGCACGCCCGCCGGGTCGAGCAGCGTGCCGTCGAGGTCGGTGGCGATCATGCGCGGCAGCACCCGGGCATTCTGCCCGCTGCGTCAGCCGGTGGTGCCGTCCAGCACCTGGAACATCTTCAGGTCGCTGTAGAAGTCGAGCGCGTAGTCGCCGCCCTCGCGGCCGATGCCGCTGATGCCGCACCCACCGAACGGGGCGGTGAGATCACGCACGAGGAAGCAGTTCGTCCAGATCGTGCCGGCTCGCACGGCCCGCCCCATTCGCTCGGCGCGCTGCTGCGAGGAGGTGTAGACGATGGCCGACAGTCCATAGGCCGTGCTGTTCGCGAGGCGCACGGCGTCGGCCTCGTCGACGAACGTCTGGAAGGTCAGCACCGGGCCGAACACCTCGTGCTGCACGATCTCGCTGTCGTTGCCGCGCGGCTCCACGAGCGTGGGTTCGTACCACAGGCCGTCGTCGCCGCCGAGCGGCGACCGGGCGCCGCCACGCAGGACGGTGTCGCCGTTCGACCGGGCACGGTCGACGAAGCCGGCAACACGCGAGGCGTGGTCGGGGTGGATCATCGGGCTGATGGTGGTGCGCCCGTCACGCGAATCGCCGAGCACGTGCTGGTCGGCGAAGTGATGGAACAACCGCAGGAACTCGTCGCGCACCGAGGCCTCCACCAGCAGTCGGGTCCCGGCCAGGCAGACCTGACCCGAATCGTCGAACTGGCCGGCGGCCTTCTTCGCGGCGGCCTCGAGGTCGGCGTCGGCGAACACGATGAACGGGCCCTTGCCGCCCAGTTCGGCGGTGAAGGGCACGATGTTCGCGGCGGCGGCTCGGCCGATGTGGCGTGCGGTGTCGGGCGAGCCCGTGAAGCTGATGCGCTTCAGCCGTGGGTCGGCGACCAGCGCGGCGCCAACCTCCTCGCCGATGCCTTGCACCACGTTGAACACCCCTGCCGGCATGCCGGCCTCGTGGCACAGGTCGGCCAGCAGGCTGCAACTGAGCGGGCTCCACTCGGCGGGCTTCAGCACCACCGTGTTGCCGACGGCCAGCGCGGGCGCGCACTTCCACGTGCTGAGCATGAACGGCGCATTCCACGGCGTGATGACCACGGTGGGGCCCGCCGGCATCCGCATCACCCGGTTGGCGGTGCCGTTCGACGACCACACCCGTTCCTCGTACTGCTCGGCGAGGTCGGCGTAGGCGCGGAAGTTGCGTGCGCCGCGCGACAGCACTCGCAGACGCAGGCTCTCCTCCAGCATCGCCATGTCGAGGCACTCGACGGTCGCCAGCGACGGCACGTGCTGGTCGATGAGGTCGGCGACCCGTCGCATCACCTCGCCGCGGCCGCGTACTCCCATCTCGGCCCATTCGGGGAACGCGTCGACGGCCGCGGTGACCGCCTGATCGGCGATGGCTGCATCGCCACGCGACACGTCGGCCAACTTCACCGACCAGTCGAGTGGTGAGCGGTCCTCGAACGTCGCCGCGCTCGCCACACGGCGGCCGCCGATGTAGTGGTCGGTGCTGACGGCCACGCCGCCGACGTCGGTGCGGTTCCCACCGACGAACGGATCCGCCCCGTTGCTCATTGCATGCCCTCCGGCAACCTCGGCCGCACGCGGGGGAACGGCAACTCGTCGCGCTCGGTGGCCCTCGGCCTGCGCTGACCTCGCAGTGGCCAGTCGCCGCCCATCGCGGTGCTCAGCACCTCCTCGGTCTCGGTCGGCTGGGCGCCCACTTCGTCGCTCACCGGGGTCGGGCCCTCGACGATGTGGTTGGTGAGCGAGCCGAGGCCCTCGACCTCCACGGTCACCTCATCGCCGGGTTGCACGCTGCGGCTGATGGCGGGCGTGCCCGACAGGATGACGTCGCCGGGCACGAGCGTGATGAGTCGTGCGATGTCGGCAACGAGGTAGTGCATGTCCCACGCCATCTCGTCGGTGCTGCCGTCCTGTCGTACGACACCGTTCACGCGGGTGCGGATGCGCTTGCCGCGGAAGTCCCAGTCGGTGACCAGTCCGGGGCCGAGCGGGCAGAGCGTGTCGGCGCCCTTCACGCGCAGCATGCTGCCGCTGTCGGTGTCGCGGAAGTCGTGCAGGCCGTAGTCGTTGGCCACGGTGTAGCCCGCCACGTAGTCGCCGGCCTCGGCGTGTGTGACGTTGCGGCAGGTGCGACCGATGACGATGGCCACCTCGCCCTCGTAGTTCAGCCACTTGCAGTTGCTGGGTCGCACCACGGCGGCGCGGTGAGCGTTCAGCGCGCTCACCGGCTTGTGGAAGTAGGTGGGCGCGGGCGGCAGCGACACGCCGAACTCCTGCACCCGGCTGACGTGGTTCAGGTGGCAGCAGATGATCTTCGTGGGTTCCACGGGAGGCAGGTGCACCGCGTCGTCGACGGCGATGGTGCGGCCGTCGCGCGCCACCAACATGTCGCCCTCGCGCACCATGACGGTGGGGTACCCGTCGAGCAGGATCCTTCGAATGTCGGCCACGTCAGGCCCGCCTTCCGGTCTCGTCCCAAAGTCGTTTGGGGCCAAACTATAGTGATCGCCCATGAGCGAGATGCACGGGTTCATCTTCCCGCGAACGGCACTGGGCGGCGCGTCCATCCTGCCCCACATGCCGTGGCACTACAGCGGTGACCTCGTCACCGTCGAGTACCGCACCGACCCAGCGCGGGTGGCCGAGCTGCTGCCCGCGCCGCTCACGCTCGTGCCCGACGACATGGACCCCGGCGCGGTCGCCGTGATCTCCGCCGACTGGCAGAGCTGCGGCAGCGACTTCGCGGAGCTCGACGACCCGGTACGAGCCCAGTACAAGGAGGCCTTCGTCGTGGTGCGCTGCATGTATCGCGGCACGGTGTACAGCCGTTGTGTCTACATCTGGGTCGACAAGGACTTCGCGCTGGTGCGCGGCCACTTCCAGGGCTACCCGAAGAAGCTGGGCAGCATCTGGCAGACCCGACCGGTCGTCGTGGGCAAGGCCGGCCCGCGCATCGCCCCCGGTGGGCGATTCGCCGCGACGGTCGCGTACCACGACCGTCGCATCCTCGACCTGCGGGTCACGCTGCAGGAGCAGAGCCCGACGAACGGGTTCGTGAACGGCCACCCGATGGTGCACTCGCGGTACATGCCGCGCATCGAGGGCGACGGCACCGACAGCTACCACGAACTGGTCACGATGAGCGGCCGCGACGTGGAACTGGGTCAGGCGTGGCGTGGTGAGGGCGAGATCACCCTGCACCACAGCCCGATCGAGGAGCTGCAGCGGCTGGAGGTGCGTGAGGTGATCGGCGGCTATTTCCGTCAGGTGGGCACCACGTTCGCCGGCGGCACCACGCTGGAGTCGGCGCCACAGTGAGCAGCGGCCCCGACCTCGACATGGACCTCGGTCCCGACGATCTCGACATCGTCGACCCCGACTCGTACCTGAGCGGCTTCCCTCACGCGACCTTCAGGCGACTGCGCGACACGCAGCCCGTCAGTTGGTGGCCGGAGCACGATGGCGGCAAGGGGTTCTGGGCGGTCACGCGCTACGCCGACCTGCTGTACGTCAGCCAGCACGTCGAACTGTTCAGCAGCGCGCAGGGCATCACGCTCGAGGAGATCGAGGGTGACGACTTCGACCTGCGCCGCAACATGCTCGAGTACGACCCGCCCGAGCACACCCGCTACCGGCGCCTCGTCAGCAAGCCGTTCAGCCGGCGCGAGGTGTACGGCTACGAGCAAGGCATCCGCGAACTCGCCCGCTCGGTGGTGCTCGAGGCTCGCGAGCGCGGCGACCGGTTCGACTACGTCGACCGGGTGGCCAAGCAGTTGCCGATGCGCATGCTCGGCCGCCTGCTGGGCGTGCCCGACAGCGATGGCGACTGGCTGGTCGAGAAGGGAGACGCGCTGCTGGGCAACCTCGACCCCGAGATGACCGAGCACCCGGTGGGCCTCACCGACACCGACGAGTTCAAGCACATCCCGTTCCGTTCGCCGGCGGCGCTCGACCTCTATCGCTACGCGGAGACGCAGGCGGACCAGCGCCGCGCCTGCCCCGCGCATGACGTGATCACCAAGCTGCTGCAGCCCACCGTCGACGGCGAGTGCATCTCCGATCTCGAGTTCAAGAACTTCTTCGTGTTGATGGTGAGCGCCGGGAACGACACCACCCGCTACACGATGGCCGCTGGCCTGAAGGCCCTGGCCGAGCGCCCCGACCAGTTCGCGCAACTGCGGCAGGCGTGCATCGAGGGCAACACCGCGGTCGTGGAGAGTGCCGTCGAGGAAGTGCTGCGATGGGGCACGGTGACGATGCACTTCCGTCGCACCGCCACGCAGGACACCGAACTGCAGGGGCAGCGCATCCGCAAGGGTGACAAGGTCGTGATCTGGTTCAGCTCGGCCGATTACGACGAGCGGCAGTTCCCCGACCCGTTCCGCTTCGACATCCACCGCACGCCCAACGACCACGTGGCGTTCAACCTGCGCAGCCCGCACCTGTGCCTCGGTGCGCAACTGGCCCGCATGGAACTGAAGGTGTTGTTCGAGGAACTGCTGCCGCGCATCGACAGCGTGGAACTCGACGGCCCGATCGAGCGGCTGCGCAGCAACTTCATCTGTGGCATGAAGCGCCTGCCCGTGAGGGTGGAATGGAACGATCGGCCATGAGCGCCGCACGTCTGCCGCTCATCGGGCTCTCCGGTCGGCGTTGGCCGGTCGAGGTGATCCCGCCCTTCGACTACACCGCGCTGCACGGCGAGGAGGTCGACGTGCACCTCAGCGAGTACCCGAAGGCGGTGCAGAAGGCCGGCGGGCTGCCCGTGCAACTCAGCCGGAACACCGACGCGGTGCAGATCATCGAGCGCCTCGACGGCCTCGTGATGACCGGGGGTGCAGACCCAGACCCGGCGCTGTACGGCGAGTCGCCACATCCCGAGCTCGGCCCGGTCGAGCGAGGTCGCGACGACTGGGAACTGGCGCTCATCCGGGCCGCGCTCGATGCCCGCATCCCGATGCTGTGCGTGTGCCGCGGCGCCCAGCTGCTGAACATCGCGTTGGGGGGCACGCTCATCCAGCACCTCGACGCCCCGCAGCACGCCGCATGGGATCGCCCCCGCATCGAGCGCTGCCACACCGTGCGGGTTGCCCCTGGCTCGCGCGCCGAGCAGCTCTATGGTCCGCAGACGTTGACGAACAGCCTGCACCACCAGGCCGTGGGCCGCCGCGGCGAGGGTGTGGTGGTCACCGGCACCAGCGACGACGGTGTGGTCGAGGCCTTCGAGGTGCAGGGTCGGCCCGAGGTGTTCGCCGTGCAGTGGCACCCCGAGATGCTCAGTGACCAGGTGGACCCCGCCTTCCTCTGGCTCGTCCGCCAAGCCACCCCCGCGCGAACTTGAGTTCCTCAGGACCGGCCTGCGCGAACTCAAGTTCCTCGGGACGGGTCAGAGGTCGATGGCGTCGACGGTGCGCAGGACGACGCGCAGGCTGCGTGCCAACTCGACCAACTCGTCCTCGGTGAGGGCCTGGGTGACGAGGGCCTCGTGCCGGTTGAACGCGGGCATGATCTCGTCGACCACCTTGCGACCCTTCGCCGACAGCGACACCACGACCCGGCGGCCGTCGGCGCGGTCGCCCCGCCGCCGCAGCAACTGCCGACTCTCGAGCGTCTTCATCACCCCGGTCAGGGTTGCCGCGGTCACACCGGCCTCGGCGGCCAGTGAACGCGCGTCCATCTCCCCCCACACCCTCAACACGAACAGCGAAGTGAAGGCGCTCCAGGAGAGGTCGTGGTCGGCGAGCACGCCGCTCTCCATGTGGTTCCGCACGGCAGTCGCAACCCGGAAGATGTTGCTCACGGCGGTGAGTGCGCCGAGGTCGAGGTCGAGCCCCTCGAACGCGGCGCGCACGTCGCGCTCGGCCTTCACCAGGTCACGATCGTCGTCGGAGGCGAACAGGCGCGGCACGGTGTCAGCCCCGCATCGCCGCCAGCTCGTCGCCGATCAGCGTGCGCACACGGTCGCGAAGCGCACCGATGTCGTCGCTGGTCATGCCCGCCGTGGGAATGGGCTCGAGCACCTTCACCTCGGCATCGGTGACGTTCATCAGCCAGCCGCCGGCGTTCAGGGCGGTGCGGGTGCCGTCGACGACGAGCGGAAGGATGGGCACCTGGTGCTCGATGGCCAACCGGAACGCACCGTCCTTGAACTCGCCGAGCGAACCGTCGCGGGTGCGGGTGCCCTCGGGGAAGAGCATTACGCTGACCCCGTTGTCGAGCACCCGACTGCACTCGGCCATCGCGGCGATGATGCTCGACTTCTCGCCGCGCACCAGCTTGATGTCGCCCGACATCCGCATCAACCACCCCACGGCGGGGATCTTCGTGATGCTCTCCTTCGACAGCCACTTCATCTCCCACGGCAGGTGGGAGATCAGCAGCATGTCGACGAGGCTCTCGTGGTTGCTGACCACGACGTAGGGGTTGCGCGGGTTCTCGACCTTCAGACCCGACGTGCGGAACTTCCACATCGGGTTCAGCCACTGGTGCACCACGCAGAGCCTTCGGAACACGAAGCCGGTCCAGTAGTGCGGCTTGTCGAAGGGCATCGTGACCACCCACACCACGAAGGTGAGGGGCACCCAGATCGCCACGATGATGCCGAGGGCCAGCCACGACCAGAGCGACAGCACCACCCGGGCCGCGGCGTTGCCCATCAACAGGCGCCTGAACGCGCTCGGCGCTGGTCGGGAGGTCGGTGCGGGGGGATCGGCCATCTTCCCATCGTGGCACGCCGAGGTGCTTCGGGCACGAAGTAGCATTTCAGTGTGACGTCGAGGCGGGGGCCGGGGCGACGTGTCGCACGGCGCGGCACGACGGTGGGGGCGTGGATGGGCGCGTGCGCCATGGCATCGGCCGTCGTGCTGAGCGGCTGCGTGGGCGGCGACCCGGTGCTGGGCCAGGCCGGCAAGGCCCCCTCGCTGGCCGCCGTGCTCGTCGGCTCGACGCCCGGTTGGTGGCGCAGCACGGGCGACGACCAGTTCGAGGTGTGGGTGTGCCGGGTGCCCGCCGACACCACTCAACCGCTCTACGGCGGACTGCCCGTGCGCCACGAGATCACGCCGGAAGGGTTGACCGAGCAACTGTCGGCCGGTGTGCCGAAGTACTTCGACACCGTCTCGGAGGGCGCGTATCGCCCCTTGTTCGTGGCTGGCGGCGAGGTGGCGCTCGGCGCCGCCGACCCGCCGACCTACTGCGTCGACGAGGCCATCCGCCAGTCGCTGCCGTCCTCGCGGGCGGTGCTGGTGG
>JBJTXX010000352.1:0-11012 GCA_046082485.1 Actinomycetota bacterium | reverse complement strand
CGGGGTGACACTGCCGCGGGTCGCCGAGTTCACGTTCCTTCGTTGAGACTGAGCGCGCTCACGCCATCCCGCCACCCGCTTTCCGGACCCACTCGACAGCGACTGCACCGCCGACCCGACGCTGGTACTGCCGTCGTCGTTGTTCAGCGACCCAACCTGATCGCCACCGCTCGCCGCGCCGCACGTACGGCGCTTGCCGCCACATGCGGCGGTCGCCGCAGCACGAGACTGTGCAATGAGCGGCGACGACGGCCGCTGTGCTGCAGGGCGTCGGCGGCCACGTCGGCAGCGAACCGCTCGAGACGGTCAGCGCTCTCGGCGACGCGCTGCGCCAGCAGACCGGTGATCACCGGATTGGCGCGGCGCAACTGCTGGAACCGCTCGGGTTCGTGCTCGGCCTCCAGCACCTGCTCGATCAGCTTGGCCATCGAGCCGGCCTCGTAGAGCGAGAGGTACGAGCCCGCCGGGAAGTCGGCGACGACGGCGGGGTTTCCCCAGTAGATCGGCACGCTGCCGGCCAGCCACGCGTCGACCATCTTCTCGGTGGTGTAGCCGGGGTGCTCGGTGTTCTCGAACGCGATCGTGAAGCGATAGTCCGCCAGCACCTGCCGTTTGGTGCTGCCCCACTGCCGTTGCTCGCGCGGGCTCAGCCGTGCATCCTCGGCATTGCGGAACACCCGACCCAATGCGTCAACGGGTTTGCGATCGTGAAGTGCTGCGAAGAACGCGTTGCGCATCTGGCACTGGCCGTTCGAGTAGATGAAGTTGCAGAAGCGCGGCGGGGCGGCGCCGACATTCCGGCCAGGCCCGCGTGGCTGGCCGACACCAGGGTTGCACCGCTCGGTGACAGCAACTTCATCGCCCAGTAGGGGTAGCGCAGGTGGTGGTCCGACGGGTGGTGACGCCAGTCGGCCGTCCACTGTGCGTAGCGGGCATCGGGCAGGAACGGCTCCACGCTCATCGCCACTGCGGTGCGGCGAAGCGCTTGGTGCTGCTGGCCGAACACGGAATACAGCACCACGTCAGCATGCGCCACCTTTGCCGGCCGCAGTTCGGTATGGCGCCCGAGCGCAAGCACGAGCGGATTGTTCGAGGCATCGTGCAGTTTCCACATGTCGCACGTTGCCAGCGTGAGTGCACCGCTCATCGGGGCGAGGGTAGCGAACATGGGGCGGCCCTCGTGTCCCGCGCGACACGAGGGCCGATGTCCTTTAGGAGGACTCCCTTCGTCCTCGGAGGGTCACTCCTCGCGGGTGACCATTGGGGACTGACTCCAGTGTGCGACACCCTGCGCCGACACGTCAGGGTCCAACGTCACCCATCTGCCGGAGGAACGGACTTGCGGGTCACCAGCACGGCGCCCAGCACCACGATGGCGCCACCGATGACCTCCACCGGGGTCGGCGCGGTGCCCAACCAGAACCAACCCACCAGCACGCCGAGCGGTGTCACGACCGTGCCGATCGACATGGTCACGGTGGCCGGCAGCACCTGCATCACCCTCGCGTAGACGTAGTAGATGAAGGCCGAGCTGGCGGTGCCGAGCCAGATCACGACGAGCAGGCCCTTCCACGAGACGTCGAACAGTTCCCCCACCACCGACGGGCGGATGGCCAGCATCAGCACCGCGCCCAACACCGTGCCCGGGGTGTTCAGCCACCAGGGGTCGTACGCGTTGGTGATGCTGCGGGTGGCCACCGTGACAGCGGCCCACAACAACGCGGCGCCCTCCACCAGCACCACCCCGAGCAGCGTGGTCTCGCCACCACCGTCACCCATCAGCCCGATGAGCGAGCACCCGAGCAGCGTCAGCAGCACACCCACCAGCTGCTGCCGGGTCAGCCGGTGCCGCAGGAACACCGTCTCGCCGACCGCGACCAGCACGGGTGTCGTGGCCATCAGGACGGCAGCCACCGCCACCGACACGTGCGGGTAGCCGGCGTTCAGCACCACGTGGAACCCCATCGAGCCACCCAGACCCGCGAGCAGCAACAGCCAACGGTCGCTCCGCGGCACCGGGGTGCGTCGCCCCTTGCCGAGGCCCACCACCAGCGAGAACAGCACTGCGCCCGCCACCACTCGACCGGTCGCCAACCCGTACGGGCTGAGTTCCTCGAGCGCCAACTTGATGAGCGTGAACGACACGCTGCCGATCACGATGGCGGCGCCGAACAGCAGATAGGCCGTGCGTCGCGAGGTGGTGGAGGCATCCGAGATCGCCATGGGACGGGCCGAACCTAGTGGGCGACGGCCCCTTCCCGTGCGAACCCGCTGAACACGAATGTTCCCTCGGTTCCTATCCAACCAAGGTCGTACGACCCGTGGTCCGTTTTCCACCCAAAGTGTGATCTTGACGATTCGTCGCCACTCGGAGTGTGATCTCGACGAATCGCGAGCGAGTCTTCGACGTCTCTTGGATGTTCGCGGAAGGTCCGTTGGAGAGCACTCGAGTTCAATGTGTGGCACGAAGGGTGTTCAACCCACCACAAGGAGCGTCGAGATGAACAAGACATGGATCACCGCACTGACGGTCGCCGGAGTCGCCGGATCCGCCGGCGCAGCGTTCGCCGGCGTCGCCGCGAACGACGGCCACCAGGGTCAGGTCGAGGCACAGGGCATCACCGCCATCTCCAGCATCCCGAGCACCAACAGCGGCGCTGGCGCTGGCGAGGCGAGCTATCGGGTGGGCTCCGCCGGAACCGTCACGATCTCGAACACCGCCGGCGTCATCAGCGTGCAGAGTGCCCTGCCGTCCGCAGGTTGGACGGTGGTGGGTTACACGAACCCTGCCGGCCACGTCGAGGTGCAGTTCACGAACGGGCTTCAGACCGTCACCTTCAGTGCCGATGTGGTGGGTGGCGTCACGGTCGCATCGCTCGCACTGGCCCCGAACCCGGGGGTGGTCGACACGACGGTCGCGGCGCCGATGGAACTCGAACCGATCACCAGCCCGGTGCTGGTGCCGGCACCCCTGCCGGCGACACCGGGCCCCACATTCCCGGCCATCACCTTCCCGGCCGCCACTCCGGCTCCGCCGGTGACGGTCGGGAAGCAGCCGGCCGCAACCACCCCCACCGCCCCCAAGCAGACCCCCGCCCCCGTCACCACGACCTCCACCTCGAAGGCCACCAGTTCCAGCGGTGGCAGCCACGAGGACGACGACGAGGACGAGGGCTACGAGAACGAGGAAGAAGACGATGACTGACCAGGATCAGGCAGCCCGCATCGCTGCCATCCGCGCCCGCCGCGGCCAGGCGCCGGTGTCGAGCCCTGCAGTCGAGACACCCGCTGCCGCGGCAGCTGCTCCTGCGGCTCCCGCTGCACCTGCATGGACGCCGCCGCCGGCATCTGCCGTCGCCACGCCCGCTGCGCCCCCCGCAGCAGCGATCGACATGAGCGCCATCAACGCGCTCCAGCAGCAGATCCAGCAGTTGCAGACACAGCTGCAGCAACAGCAGCAGCAACAACAGCAGCCCAAGCAGGTGCCGGTCCGTGGCACGGTGAAGCCCGCGAAGAAGTCGCACGTGGCCGCTGGCGCGCGCATCCTGCTGACCGGCCTCACCGCATCATCGGTGTTCGGCCTCACCACCGTCATCGCCGCAGCGAGCCGCCCCACGCTGTCACCCGCGGCTCCGGTCGAGACCGTGCCCGCCAGCACCGAGGCCCCCACGACGGTGCTCTACGACCCCACCACCGGCTACCAGATCGACCCGGCAACGGGCTACCTCATCGATCCCACGACCGGCGCACTCATCGACCCCGCAACCGGTCTGCCGGCAGCCGGCACGGTGCTGCTGACGATCCCCGGGGATCCCACGCTGTCGACGGTGCCCGTCGTGCTGCCCGCAGCCACCATGCCCGCAGCCACGTGGCCCGTCGCCACGATGCCGGGCGCGGTGCCCGTGATGCCGACTGCCACGCAGCCTGCCGGCACCTGGCCCGCGCCGGTCGTCACCACGAAGCCGGTTGCACCGGCACCCGTCGTCACGCCCGCCCCCATCCTGCCGGCCACTCCGGTGACCACCGCGAAGCCGGTCACGCCCGTCACGCAGCCGCCGGTCACCCAGGCACCCGTCACGCAGCCGCCGGTCACGCAGGCGCCAGCGCCGGTCACGACCGCGAAGCCGCCGGCCACCACCGCCGCTCCGGTCACGACGACGAAGACCACCTGCACCTTGGCCAAGCAGGCCAAGGGTTGGTGCACAATGCCGTGATGCCGTTGGCGCACCACGACACCACCGACCACCCGCCCATCGACCGTTCGTTCGGCGTCATGTCGAGCCCTGCCTACGTGCAGGTGCACGGCGGCACCGAGGAGATGGCGGACTGGGCCGTGGCGCGCCTGCAGGAACTCGAGCGGCTGTGGAGTCGCTTCCTTCCCGACAGCGACATCACCAGGGCCAACCAGGCAGCCGGCACCGCAGTGCCGGTGCACCCCGACACGCAGGCCGTCGTGGCCCGCGGCATCGAGGCCTGGCGCCAGACCGGCGGACTGTTCGACATCACGATGCTCGCCGATCTGCTGCGCATGGGCTACACGAACAGCATCGTCGACAACGCTCCAGCACCGAAGGTGAACGCCCACCGCACGGGCACCACGCCCGAGATCGTGGTCGACTACGCGGCCGGCACGCTGATGGTGCCCTCGGGCTCGGGCATCGACCTCGGCGGCATCGGCAAGGGCATGGCCGCCGACATCGTCGCCGAGGAACTGATCGAGGCCGGTGCCACCGGAGCCGTGGTGAACGTCGGCGGCGACCTGGTGGTGCTGGGCACACCGGCCACCGACCTTTCGTGGCTGCTCGGCATCGAGAACCCGCTCGAACCCCCGCACCACGTCGCGCACCTGCGCGTCGTCCGCGGCGGGGCAGCCACCAGTGGCACCAGTCAGCGCCACTGGACCGGCGACGACGGGTCGCAGGTGCATCACATCGTCCACCCCACGCGCCACCGTTCCAGCAACACCGACGTCGTCGCCGCAACGGTGCTGGCCGCCGACGCCGCCACGGCCGAGGCGTTCTCCACGGCCGTCATGATGGGCGACCGGCGTCAGGGCATCGAGCTCGTCGAGCGTGTCGGGCTCGCCGCACTGCTCGTCTGCGACGACGGTGAGATCCTGCGTTCCTCGACTCTGGAAGACTTCGAGGCATGATCCCTCAGACGTGGTGGTACCTGTGCCGCGCGAGCGGCATGGTGGCGTGGGTGATCAGCGGGCTCGCGTGCCTGTGGGGCATCCTGCTCATCACCCGCATGCTGAAGCCGGCCGACCGTCCGGCATGGTTGCTCGACCTGCACCGGTGGCTGGGCATCCTGTCGGTGGCCGTCACCGCCGTGCACCTGCTGACCTGGAAGGCCAGCGGCGACCCCGACTTCCCGGTGACCTGGAAGGACCTGTTCATACCGTTCGCGCACGAATGGCAGGCCTGGGCCATCAGCTGGGGCATCTTCGCGTTCTACCTGCTGGTGGCCGTGCAGATCAGCAGCTACCTGATGAAGAAGATCCCCAAACGGCTCTGGCACGCCATCCACCTCAGCAGTTACGTGATGTTCGTGATGGCAACGATCCACGGCGTGCAGGTCGGCACCGACAGCAGCAACATTCTCTTCGTGGTCTTCGCCTCGGGCGGTTTCGCGATCGTCGCGTTCGCCTCGGTGGCCCGCTTCCTGCAGGCGCGTCACAAGCGACTGACACGGGCCGAGAAGGACAAGCTGCTGGCCGACGCCACCAGCTGAGCCGCAACCGTCGAGCAATGATCCCCCTGCCTCGCAGCATCCTCCAGCGGCCCGGGGCACTGTCGCTGCGCGAGGCCACCATCAGCGCGACACCGGCGACCGCGCACCTCGCCGCACACCTCGCCGCACACCTCGCTGGCGAGTTGCATCGTGTCTCGGGGCAGCGGCTGCCGATCGTCGAGGCCGGCAGCATCGAGCTGGAGGTGCACCCCGACCGCCACGATCTCGGCGACGAGGGACATCAGGTCCTCGTGGCCGACGACGGTGCCGCGCTCGTGGCCGCCACCCCGCACGGGTTGTGGAACGCGGTGTGCACGCTGGTGCAGTCGGTGGTCGACGACACGCTGCCCGCCTGCGAGATCGTCGACGGCCCCCGCTTCGCGTGGCGCGGCGCAATGCTCGACGTGGCGCGCCACTTCTTCACGGTCGACGAGGTGAAGCGGTTCATCACGCTCATCGCGCGCTACAAGCTGAATCGCCTGCACCTGCACCTCACCGATGATCAGGGCTGGCGCATCGACATTCCCGGCTGGCCCGCGCTGGCCCGCCACGGCGGCAGCACCGCGACCAACGGCGACCCGGGCGGGTTCTACACACTCGACGACTGGGCGGAGATCACCGAGCACGCGGCGCGGCACTTCGTGACCGTGGTGCCCGAGATCGACATGCCGGGTCACACCAATGCAGCGCTGGCGTCGGTGCCGGAGCTGAACGTCGGCGGCGAGAGCCCGCCGCTGTACACGGGCAAGCAGGTCGGGTTCAGCTCGCTGCGCATGCACCTGCCAGCGACGGAACGCTTCGTGCACGACGTGGTGCACACACTCGCCGCCATCACGCCCGGCCCCTGGCTGCACATCGGCGGCGACGAGGCGCACAGCACCGACCACGACGAATACGTCGCGTTCATCGAACTGCTGCAGCGCGAGGTCGCGGCAACCGGCAAGCACATGGTGGCGTGGGAGGAAGCATCGGCCGCACCGTTGCACCGCGACACGCTGCTGCAGCACTGGCTGAGCACCGACAAGGCCGTGGCCGCGACTGCAGGCGTGCGCTTCGTGCTCTCACCGGCGCGGCACACCTACCTCGACATGCGACACGCACCCGACGATCGCGTGGGCAGGCGGTGGGCGGGCGACATCGATCTCGACACCGCCTATGGCTGGGACCCCGCCGAGGTGCTGCCGGGCGTGACGGCCGACCGCATCGTGGGCGTCGAGGCACCGCTGTGGACCGAGAAGGTGCCCACGTTCGCCGACGTGGAGGAACTGTGCTTCCCGCGCCTGCTGTGCCTGGCCGAGGTCGGGTGGACACCGCAGCACCTGCGCGACTGGGACGGCTTCCGGCACCGACTGGGCCCGGCGGTCGCCGACCTGCGCTCGGACGGCGTGAACGCCTACCGCAGTGAACTGCTCGACGACGAAAGTTGATACGCCCCGTAGCAAGTTTCCTGCACGGGTGTAACATCATGCCATGGCGTTCGACCCGAAGAAGTGGACCCTCAAGACGAACGAGGCTTTCGCCGCGGCCATCGACCAGGCGAAGGCACTCAGCAACCCCGAACTGACGCCCGACCACCTGATGGCAGCGCTGATGCGTCAGGACGACACCATCGTGCCGGCCGTGCTGGCCAAGTTGGGCCTCGCCCCGCTGATGGTGCGCAACAAGGCCGACGAGGCCGTCGCCCGTCTGCCCAAGGCCTACGGCGGCAGCGAACCGCGCATGAGCCGCGAGCTCGACAACGTCGTGCAGAACGCACAGCAGTACCAGCGCGACCTGAAGGACGACTTCCTGTCGGTCGAGCACCTGCTGCTGGCCATGAACCAGCGTCTCGGCGTCGGCAGCGAGGAACTACTGCAGGCACTGCGCGAGGTGCGCGGCAGCCACCGGGTCACCAACCAGAACCCGGAGGACCAGTTCGCGGCGCTCGAGAAGTACGGACAGGATCTCACCCAGCGCGCCCGCGACGGCAAGATCGATCCGGTGATCGGCCGCGACGACGAGATCCGTCGGGTCATCCAGGTGCTCAGCCGACGCACCAAGAACAACCCGGTGCTCATCGGCGAGCCGGGCGTCGGCAAGACCGCGATCGTCGAGGGGTTGGCCCGCCGCATCGCCGACGGCGACGTGCCCGAAGGCCTGAAGAACAAGCGGCTCATCGCGCTCGACATCGGCAGCATGCTGGCCGGTGCGAAGTACCGCGGCGAGTTCGAGGAACGCCTGAAGGCCGTGCTGAAGGAGATCACCGACTCGGCAGGCGAGGTCATCACGTTCGTCGACGAGATCCACACCATCGTGGGCGCCGGCGGAGCCGAGGGCGCGATGGACGCGGGCAACATGATCAAGCCGATGCTGGCGCGCGGCGAGTTGCGCATGGTGGGCGCCACCACACTCGACGAGTACCGCAAGTACGTCGAGAAGGACCCCGCACTCGAGCGGCGCTTCCAGCAGGTCTACGTGGGCGAGCCCTCGGTCGACGACACCATCGGCATCCTGCGTGGCCTGAAGGAGCGCTACGAGGTGCACCACGGTGTGCGCATCCAGGATTCCGCACTCGTGGCCGCCGCGGTGCTCAGCAACCGTTACCTCACCAACCGGTTCCTGCCCGACAAGGCCATCGACCTCGTCGACGAGGCGGCCAGCAAACTGCGCATCGAGATCGACAGTCTTCCCACCGAGATCGACATCGTGCAGCGGCGCATCTTCCAGCTCGAGATCGAGCAGGTCGCCCTCGAGAAGGAGACCGACGACCGCAGCCGCGAACGGCTCGATGCGCTGGTCGACGAGCTCGCGCTGCTGAACGCCCAGGTGCACGACATGAAGCAGCACTGGGAGAACGAGAAGCAGGCCATCGACGCCATCCGGTCCCTGAAGGAGGAACTCGAGCAACTGCGCACGCAGGTCGAGCGCGAGACCGACCTGGCCGTGGCTGCCGAGATCCGCTACGGGCGCATCCCCGAACTCGAGCGCCGCATCACCGAGGCCACCGACCACCTCGACGAACTGCAGCAGGCCCAGCGGATGCTGAAGGAGGAGGTCGATGCCGACGACATCGCCGAGGTCGTCAGCAAGTCGACGGGGGTGCCCATCAGCCGCCTGCTCGAGACCGAGATGGTGAAGCTGGTCCACCTGGAGGATCTGCTGCATCGCAGGGTCATCGGTCAGGACGATGCAGTGGCCGCGGTCGCCAACGCGATCCGCCGGTCGCGCGCCGGCCTCGGCGACCCGAACCGACCGATCGGCTCGTTCATGTTCCTCGGGCCCACCGGTGTGGGCAAGACCGAGTTGGCCCGCGCCGTCGCCGAGTACCTGTTCGACGACGAGAAGGCCATGGTGCGCATCGACATGGGTGAGTACATGGAGAAGTTCTCCGTCACCCGCCTCATCGGCGCACCCCCCGGCTACGTCGGCTACGACGAGGGTGGCCAACTCACCGAGGCCGTGCGACGCCGCCCCTACAGCGTGGTGCTGCTCGACGAGATCGAGAAGGCCCACCCCGACGTGTTCAACGTGCTGCTGCAGGTGCTCGACGACGGTCGCCTCACCGACGGCCAGGGGCGCACCGTCGACTTCACGAACGTGGTGCTGGTGATGACCAGCAACCTGCCGGGCGAGCCGATCGAGTACTTCAGGCCGGAGTTCGTCAACCGCATCGACGAGATCATCCGCTTCCGCGCCCTTGCACCCGACGACCTGCGACGCATCGTCACGATCCAACTGGCGCGCCTGCGCGACCGCATGGCCGAGCGGCGCATCACGTTGCAGATCAGCGAGGCAGCGATGGACCACCTCGCCGCACAGGGCTACGACCCGATCTTCGGTGCGCGGCCACTGAAGCGGGTGATCCAGCGCGAGATCGCCGACCCGGCGGCGCTGTTCATCCTCGAGGGCAAGGTGGGCGAGGGTGGCACGATCACCGTCGATGCCGGCGAGGCCGGCCTGGTGCTGGGGGTCGGCTGACGCCCAGCCGGTCAGCCGTACTGTAGGCAGCCGTCGGTGAGGCTGGCGTTGGGCAGGGCTTCCTTCTCGAACCAGTAGTCCTGCGTGTGCTGCCACTCCGGCTTGTCACCACGCTTGGGCAGCAGGTGCATGCTGCGCAGCATGTAGCCGGGGTTGAAGTTCTCGGGGTCGAGCCAGTCGAGGATTGGCATGTCCGCGTCCTCCGGTCGCAACTGCGGCACCGCCCGCCGATACCCGTGTTCGCCCATGAACTGCAGCAGGCGCACCACGAAGTCGGAGATCAGGTCGGCGCGCAACGTCCAGCTGGCCCTGAAGTAGCCGAACACCCACAGCATGTTCGGCACTCCCGTGAACATCATCCCGCGGTAGGTGAGGGTGCTCGGCCAGTTCACCGGCCGACCGTCGACGCTGAACGGGATGTCGCCGAGCACGCTGAGGTCGAAGCCGGTGGCGGTGATCACGACATCGGCCTCGAGGTGCTGGCCGCCCTTGGTGAGGATGCCCGTCGGCGTGAACGTCTCGATCTCGTCGGTCACCATGCTGGCCTTGCCCGAGCGGATCCCGGCGAACAGGTCGCCGTTCGGGACGAAGGCCAACCGCTGGCGCCACGGCCGGTAGTCGGGCGTGAAGTGGCGCATGTCGTAGCCCTCGGGCAGTTGTTCCTGCACCTTCGCGAGCAGCTCCTGCTTGACCAGTTCGGGTGCCTCGAACGAGAGCCTGGTGATCATCTGCTGGTCGTGCAGGGCCTTGCGACGCACGATCTCGTGGATCCACATCGGGTCGATCTCCAACTCGCGCAGCATGTCGGCCAGTTCGTTCGAGTTGCGATCGCTCCAGAAGTAGGTGGGCGACCGCTGCAGCACGGTGACGTGCCCCACCTGTTCGGCGATGGCCGGCACCACGGTGGCGGTGGTCGCCCCGCTGCCGATCACCACCACCCGCTTGCCGGTGAGGTCGAGGTCGTCGGGCCAGGTCTGCGGGTGCACGATGCGCCCGGTGTACTGCTGCATACCCGGCCAGTCAGGGGTGTGGCCCTGCTCGTAGCGGTAGTAGCCCTGACACATCCACAGGAACCCGCACGTCACGGTCCGCAGCGCATCGTTCGCCATGTCGTGCACGGTCAGGGTCCAGCGGTTCGAGACGCTGTCCCACGATGCCGAGGTGATGACGTGCCGGTACCGGATGTGCCGGCCGAGGTCGTTCTCGTCGATCACCTCGCCCATGTACTTCAGGATCTCGCCAGCCGTGGCGATGGGCGCGCCCATCCCCGGCTTGAACAAGTATCCGAACGTGTAGAGATCACCGTCACTGCGCACGCCAGG
>JBJTXX010000351.1:0-5559 GCA_046082485.1 Actinomycetota bacterium | reverse complement strand
CTGTGTGTGGGCGTCGGGCAGCCAGGTGTGGAACGGGAACATCGGCACCTTCACGGCGAAGCCGATGAACATGCCGGCGAAGATCCACAGCGCGGTGTTCTTGCTGACGTCGGCACCGTTCTCGAGGAACCAGCGGAAGCTGAAGTTGGCGGCCTCCGGGTCGGCGGCGTTGCTCTTGGTGACCACGAAAAGGGCGATGAACGACACGAGCATCAGCGCCGAACCGAACATCGTGTAGAGGAAGAACTTCAGCGACGCGTACTGACGGTTCTCGCCGCCCCACACGCCGATCATGAAGTACATCGGCAGCAGCACGACCTCGAAGAACACGAAGAAGAGGATGAGGTCCTGGGCCACGAAGGTGCCGGCCATGCCGGTCTGCAGCACCAGCATCAGCATGAAGAACGCCTTCGGGTTGCCGGGCGAGGGCACGTGGTTCCAGGAGTAGATCATCACCAGCAGGGTGATGATCATCGACAGCACGTAGAGCGGCAGGCTGATGCCGTCGAGGCCGATGGTGTACGTGGCCTTGATCGGGTTGATCCACGAGTTCGTCGTGAAGAACTGCAGGCTGCCGGCCGTGTCGTAGTCGAACTGCAGGGCCGTGTACACGCCGACCGCCAGCGTGGCCGCAGCGGTCAGCACCGCCACGCCCTTCGCGGAGGTCTCGTCGCTCTTCGGGATGAACAGCATCACCAGCACGCCCACCAACGGCAGGAACGTGCCGAGGCTGAGCAGCCACTGTTGGTTCTGAAGTACGTCGCTCATGGAATCCCTTAGCTGTTGACGAGAACGAGTACGAGCGCACCGACTGCTGCGGCACCGAACAGCAACGCTCCGTACAGACTGACCTTGCCCGATTGCACCGGCTGCAATGCCCCTCCGGCACCTCGTGCCGTGGTGCCGCTGCCGTTGACCACGCCGTCGACGAGGCGCTGGTCGATGTTCCGGTACACCCACTCACCGGTGCGCTTGCCACTGAGGCCGACGCGGTTCACGATGCCGTCGAGGATGTTCTGGTTCACCCAGTACGCGGCCTTCGAGATCGGGTGGGCGATCGCCTTCACGATGCCTCCCTCGTAGATCGCGTCGAGGTAGTACTTGTTGACGAGGAAGCGGTGGCCGCCGCGCAGCACTGCGTTGCGCTCGGTGAGGCCCTTGAAGGCGTTGCTGCCCTCGCTGAACACCTTCCTGCTCAGGAACAGGCTGACGGCGAAACCCAGCAGCACGAGCACGATGCTGGGGGCTGCGTTCACCCAGGCGAACTCGGGCGGCTCGGGCAGGGTTCCGGGACCCTCACCGAACTTCAGACCGATGGAACTCTCGAGCCAGTGCTCGAACGGGTGCCAGTGGAACGGGGCAGCGTTCAGGTAGCCCGACACGACCGCGAGTGCACCGAGGATGATGAGCGGCACGGTGATCTGCCACGGCGAGTCGCTGGGAGCGAACGGCAACGGCTTGCCGTGCACGACCGGAGCGTGGTGGTCGTCGTGGCCGTGCGCACCGTCGTGCGCGTCATGGCCGTGCGAGTCATGCGCCTCGTCGTGGTCGTCGTGATGACCGCCGACGAAGTGAGCGGCGCCGCCGCGGGGCTTGCCGAAGAACGTGAGATAGGTGGCCCGCGTCATGTACGCCGTCGTCATGAACGCACCGACGAGACCGATGATCCAGAACGTCGAGTAGTGGTTCGCGTGGGCCGAGTCGATGATCTCGTCCTTCGAGAAGAAGCCGCTGAGGAACGGCAGGCCGCACAGCGCGGCCGTGCTGATCACCCAGGTGACGAAGGTGACCGGCATCTTCTTGCGCAAGCCACCCATGTCGGTCTTCATGTCGAAGCTGTGGTGCGAGCCAGTGTGGGCGACCGACCCGGCGCAGAGGAACAGGCAGCACTTGAAGAATGCGTGGGTGAAGATGTGGAACACGGCGGGCACCCATGCGCCGACGCCGAGACCCATCATCATGTAGCCCAGCTGGCTGACGGTGGAGTACGCCAGCACCTTCTTGATGTCGTTCTGCACGAACGCGAGCGCAGCGGCGATGAGGATGGTGATGCCGCCGATCACCGCGATCAGGTTGAAGTGGTTGCCCTCGACGTTGATGTCGAGCCCCGTGTGGAAGACCGGGTAGAGCCGGGCCACCAGGAACACACCGGCCACGACCATCGTGCTGGAGTGCAGCAGCGACGACACCGGCGTGGGGCCGGCCATCGCGTCGGGCAGCCAGGTGTGCAGCGGGAACTGGCCGCTCTTGCCGATGCAGGCGATGAACAGCGCCACGGCTGTCCACATCAGCATCGTCTTGTCACCGCTGAAGTTGGCTGCGGCCTCGTTGATCGACTTGATCTCGAGGTTGCCGAACAGGAACAGCAGCATCGCGGTGCCGACGAGCAGGCCCATGTCGCCGGTACGCACGGTGAAGAACGCCTTCAGTGCGGCCTTGCTGTTCGCCTGTTCCTCCCACCAGTGGCCGATGAGCATGAACGAGCAGAGGCCCATGATCTCCCAGCCGAGGATGAACTGCACCATGTTCGGTGCCAACACCATCGAGAGCATGCCGGCCGAGAACAGGGTGAGACTGGCGAAGAAGTGGGTGTACCGGCGGTCGCCGCGCACGTACTCGGTGGAGTAGATCTGCACCAGCGTGCTGATGAAGGTGACGAGCAGCAGTGCCATCACCGCGAGGCCGTCGATGTGCTGGCCGATCGAGAAGTCGACACCACCGCTCGACCACCACGACCAGGTCTTGATGACCGGTTCCTCGCTGTGGTGAACATGGTCGATCCACTGGTAGGTGGTGCCGGCGGCGATGACCAGCGCGGCCACCATCGAGGCGATGCCGATCTCGCTGCCGCCCCGCGGCATCTTCTTGCCGAAGAAGATGATGAGGAAGAACGCGACGGCCGGGATCACCGGGATGAGCCACGAGTGCTCGAGGAACCAGCCCGCTGCCTCCGCTGCTGCTTCTTCTGCTGCGAACATGCCTCAGCCCTTCATTTCCGACAGTTCGTCGAGCGAGATGCTCTTGCGGTTGCGGTAGATCAGCAGCACCATCGCAAGGCCCACACCGACCTCGGCGGCGGCGACGGCGATGATGTAGAGCGCGAAGACGCTGCCGTGGCCACCGTTGTTCAGGCGGTCGAACGCGAGCAGGTTGATGTTCACAGAGTTGAGGATGAGTTCGATGCTCATGAGCACCATCACCGCGTTCTTGCGGGTGAGCACCCCGTAGACGCCGAGGCAGAACAGCACGGCACCGAGGATGAGGAACTGATTGACGAGCACGGGTCAGTCCTTCCTTGCCAGGACGATGGCGCCGATCACGGCGGCGAGGAGCACGAACGACAGCGCCCAGAAGGGCAGCAGGTAGGGCTTGAAGATCAGGTCGCTGATCGCCTGGGTGGACTGCGGCGTCGCACCCGCACCCGTGGTGGCCGGGAAGGTCTGGTCGCTGAAGCCGTCGAGCAGCACGTACACCAGCACGCCGAAGAGCAGCAACGACACGGGCGCCGCCACCTTCGCGTATCCGTTGTTCAGGTCGGGCTCCTTGCCCAGCTTCGCCCGGGTGAGCATCACGCCGAACAGGAACAGCACCATCACGGCGCCGATGTAGACGAGCACCTGGGTGACGGCCACGAACTCCGAGGCCAGCAGCACGTACTGCGCCGCCGCCCCGGCCATCACGGCCACCAGCGAGAGCGCTGCGTGCACGACGTTGCGGCTCGCCACCACGCCCACGCCACAGAGCACCATCACCAGGGCGATGATGCCGAAGCCGATGGTCTGCGCGACCTCGATGTCGGAGCCGACCATCACTTGCCCTTCTTCTTCTCGGCACCGGCCTCGAGAGCCGGGGCCTCGGGCACGGTCTCCATCCACTCGCCGAGCTTCGACTTGTCGTGAAGAAGGTCGGCGATGCGCGGCTCGGAGTACTCGTACTCGGGGCTCCAGAACAGTGCGTCGAATGGGCAGACCTCCACGCAGATGCCGCAGTACATGCACAGCGCGTAGTCGATGTCGAAGCGATCGAGCTTGTTCACCTTGCGCGGTGCGCCACCGGCACGGCGCGGCGGGGCCAGTTCCTTGTGGCCCTCGATGTAGATGCACCAGTCGGGACAGCTGCGGGCGCAGAGCATGCACGCCGTGCAGTTGTCGTCGCGCAGGGCGATGACGCCACGGGCACGGATCGGCGGGGCTTCCTTCTCGTGGGGGTACTGCACGGTCGCAGCACCGCCACCGAGCTTCTTCGGCTTCAGTGTCTGCGCCATCGTGTTCAGCGTGACGCCGAGGCCCTTCACCAGGCCGGGGACTTGCGGCTTCTTCGGCATCAGAAGGCCACCTTCAGGATCGCGGTGAGCATGATGTTGACGAGCGACACCGGAATCAGCACCTTCCACGCGAAGCGCTGCAGTTGGTCCTCACGGAAACGCGGATAACTGAACCGCACCCACATGATGATGGCGGACAGCACCAGCATCTTGGTGATCATGATGATCGGGCCGCCCACGTTCATCCAGTTGTCGACGGAACCTGTCGAGGCGTCCCAACCGAACCAGCTGAACGGCACGCCCCAGCCGCCGAGGAAGAGCACGCTGGCGATCAGCGAGAACACGCCCGCCGTGGCGAACTCGGCGATGAAGAAGATGAGGAAGCGGAAGCCCGAGTACTCCGTCATGTAGCCCGACACGAGTTCGCTCTCGGCGATCGGCATGTCGAACGGGGTCTGGGTTAGTTCCGCCTGCACCGCGATCATGAAGACGAGGAAGCCGACGAACTGGGTGAGGATGAACGGGTTGCCCAGACCGTCCCAGCCGAAGATCGAGCCGGCGTTCTGCGCCACCACGATCTGCTGCAGGTTCATCGTGCCGGCCTGGATCACCACGCCCAGCACCGACAGCACCATCGGCAGTTCGTACGCGATCAGCTGGCCGGCTGCACGCAGACCACCGAGCAGCGAGTACTTGTTCGCCGAACTCCAGCCGGCCATGAGGATACCGAGCGTGCTGATGCTGCTGACCGCCAGCATGTAGAACACGCCCGCGTCGAAGTTCGTGAAGTAGGCATCGGGCCCGAAGGGCACCACGGCCACCAGCAGGAACGTGCTGACGAGCACGATCAGCGGGGCCGCACGGAACACCCGGCGGTCCGCGTTCTCGGGGGCGATGTCCTCCTTCTGCAGCCACTTGCCGACCTCGGCGAACAACTGCAGCGAACCGTAGGGACCGGCCTCCATGGGGCCGAGACGGCTCTGCATGAACGACATCATCTTGAACAGGAACAGGTACACGATGGTGCCTGCGGGCAGCAGCACGGCCACGGTGCCGCCGAGCACGCGCAGCAGGGACTGGGCCCAGTAGGGCAGGTCGACTGCGAGCATCACCGGTCGATGTCCCCGAGGATGAAGGAGAGCGACGCGAGGATGGAGATGACGTCGGGCACGTACACGCCTCGCAGCACCCACGGCACGATCGAGATGTTGTTGAAACTCGCCGAGCGGATCTTCACGCGGAACGGCCCAAGTTCGCCGCGCGACACGACGTAGTAGCCCATCTCACCGAGCGGG
>JBJTXX010000350.1:0-762 GCA_046082485.1 Actinomycetota bacterium | reverse complement strand
GAGCGCAAGTACCTCGCCGGCGTCACCGCACAGTACGAGTGCCTGCGCGGCAGCACGAAGGTCTGGACCACCAAGGGCATGCGTGCCATCAAGGAACTCGGCGTGGGCGACGAGGTGTTCGCGCTCGACCAGTCCACCAAGCGCATCGAGGTCGCCCGTGTGCTGGGCGGCGGCGAGTCGGGCGAGAAGGAGATCCTCGAGATCCGTGCCGGATCCCGCGTCATCGGGGCCAGCGGCAACCATCCGTTCCTCGTGCTGCGCGATGTGCGGCGCGAGGGCGCCCGCAAGGCCCGTTACGAGACAGCGTGGGTGGCGGCCGAGGAACTGACGGTGGGCGACCTCGTGGCCGTGCCCACCGACCTTCCCGATTTCGGTAGGCCGCACTTCGCCGGCGTCCGCCACGTGCACCGCTCGCTCGGTGTCACGAACGCCGACCTGATGTGGTTCCTCGGACTCTGGTCCGGTGACGGCTACCTGAAGCACAGCGGCGGCTACACCACGGTGCAGATCGCCGTCGATGCCGCCGACACGGGACTGGTGCAGCAGATCATCGAGGTGGCACGACGCGAATTCGGTCTCGAGTTCGAGATGGCAGCGGATGGTCAGCGCCTCACGGCGAAGGGCACCGCCCGCCTCGCCGAGTTCCTCGACGCGAACGGGCTCGCCGGGCGTTCGCTCACCAAGCGCGTGCCCGACTGGGTGCACGGTCTGCCGCTCGACCAGCGACTGGCCTTCCTCGCCGGCTTCGTCGACGCCGACGGC
>JBJTXX010000349.1:0-1714 GCA_046082485.1 Actinomycetota bacterium | reverse complement strand
CGCCGTGATCTCGCGGGCGAGCTCACGCGGCACGCCCTCCACCACGACCGCACATGCACCGGCCTGCTCGACGGCATGGGCATCCTCGAGTAGACGTTCGCGGCCCCCGGCCTCGAAGCCGCTCTTCTTGCCCTGCACTTTGTGGCCGCCCATGCGGTGGTAGCTCTGCGGTGTGAGGCCGATGTGGCCCACCACGGGGATGTCGACGCGAGTGATGGTCTGGATGGTCTCGGCCATGACGACCCCGCCCTCCAGCTTCACGCACTCGGCGCCCTCCTTCATCAGGCGGATGCTGCTCTCGACGGCCTGCTGCGGGCTCACCTGGTAGCTGCCGAACGGCAGGTCGCCGACGATGAGGGCCTTGGGTCGTGCCCGGGCCACCAGTCGCACGTGGTAGGCCATCTCGTCGAGTTCGACCGGGATGGTGTTGTCGGTGCCCTGCACCACCATGCCCACGCTGTCGCCGACGAGGATCATGTCGACACCGGCGTGGTCGACGAGCGTGGCGAACGTGGCGTCGTACGCGGTGATCATCGAGATGCGTTCCTCGAGCGCCTTCATCCGGGCGAGGTCGGGCACGCTGACCTTTCGGCGCTCCGTGTGATCCACGGCCGCGACGCTAGACGCTCGAGGGGTGGAAGGGAAACCGGGCCGGCGTCAGGCCGCTTCGGACACGCCGAAGGTGCGCCAGATGCCGAGGCCCACGACATAGAGCGGGCAGGCCACGAGCAGGTAGTCGCTGACCCCGGTGGGCAGCACGTCGTAGGTGGCGCCGGCAATGGTGGCCAGCCACACGACCGTCACCGTGATGGTGAGGGGGCGAAGGCGGCGCACCTGCATCGGGTGGGGGAACTTCCAGTTGGTGAGGGCGGTGAGCGCCAGGAGGGTGCAGACGATGCCGGTCACCCACGCCTGCGCGTTCAGCAGGTAGAGGGTGGGGATGATCATGTTCCACTCGCCCGGGAACCCGTTGAAGAAGTTGTCCTCGGTCATCTGGTCGGTGCGCGACATCCATAGTGCCGACATGAACAGCACGAAGGCCCCGATGAGCACCGACCATCCCTGCGGCAGCATCTGGAACCGGTGCATGAACACCACCGGGATGACGATGCAGGTGACGAAATCGACGACGAGGTCGAGCGTGTAGCCATCGATGCGCGGCACGTTCTCGCGCACGCTCCATGCGCGGGCCACGGGGCCGTCGATGCCGTCGAGGATGATCGCCACGAGCAGCCAGAGGATGGCCGCCTTCGGGTTGTTGTCGGCGACGGCGATGAGACCGAACATGCCGCACACGGCCCCGAAGGCGGTGACGCAGTGCACGAACCAACCCTTCGCCACGGGGTGGCGCAGTTCCTTGGGTACGGAGAGTTCGGTTGGTTGCATCTGGTGGCGCCTCGTCTCCCACCCTACCCCAGAGGGGGTAGGTTCGCCCCCATGCGACACAGGCTGCGGGCGGCGGGCTACCGCATCGGGGGCGAGTGGGTGCGCCGTGGCTGGGCGCTGGTGTGCCGCGTCGGGGCCATCGGCCCGAACGATCGCAGTGGCAGGCGATTCGGCCGCTTCGGGGCGGGCAGCATCATCTGCTTCCCCCACAACACCATCTTCAACGAGCGCTACATCCAGATCGGTGAGGGCACGATGATCGGCCCGCAGGCCACGCTGTCGGCCGGCATGGTGCCGGGCCAGCAGTGCCTCAGTGATCCGGTGGTGA
>JBJTXX010000348.1:0-8333 GCA_046082485.1 Actinomycetota bacterium | reverse complement strand
CACCCAACACGCCCACGCCTGACCGCCGCTGCCCGGGGGTCGGTCACCCAACCCGGCAAGGCACCAAGCGACAGCAACGAACACCAGCCACCACCCCTGGCCACCCCTTCAGACGGCGACTTTCATCACCCTGTTAAGGCTCGACGAGCGGGAACATCGACATGAACGTGTCGATGTGGCCGAAGATGGCCTCCGCTGCGGCGAGGTCACCCCAGTGCTCGACCTCGGCGAAGGACCCCTCACCGTCGATGGCTGCCAGCAACTGCGCACGGGTCAGACGCATGGTCAGCGCCGCCCCGTCGTCGTGTCGACCTGCCACGGTGTGCAGCGCCCGATTCGACAGGCCGAGCACCCAGTCCTCGTCGACATCGGTGAACGTGAAGTTCAGCAGCACCGAGGTGCCACCCACTTCCTCGGCCTTCAGCCGAACGGCCAGCGTGTCGAACATATGCTCCACCGTCATCGCGTCCTGGTAGCCGCTGCGACGCACGGGCCTGCTGGGCAACGTGCCGTTGCGCAGTTCATGGGCGCCGGTCAGGTAGGCGTTCCGGAACGTGGCGCTCTCGCTCTGGTAGCCCAACTGCTCGAACGTGTCGGCCTGCAGCTCGCGGGCAGCGATGTTCGAGGGGTCGGCGAAGACGAGGTGGTTCAGCAACTCGGCCACCCACCGGTAGTCGCCATCGTCGAACGAGCGCTGTGCGGCGGCCAGCAGGGCCTCTGCACCGCCCATCGCCTCGACGTAGCGGCGGCCGGCATGGACGGGCGGCAGCTTCCAGAGGTTCGCCGGGTTGCCGTCGTACCAACTGAGGTAGCGCTGGAACACGGCCTTGATGTTGTGCGCGAGGTGGCCGTAGTAGCCGGCGAGGTGTGCGTGCTCGCGGAACTCGGGCGGCAGCGTCAGCATCTCGGCGATCTCGGTGGCGTTGTGGCCGTGGTTGGCGAACCGCATCGTCTGGTCGTGCACCCAGCGGTAGAGGTCTCGCTGCAGACGCAGGTAAGCCAGCACGTCGTCGTTGCCCCAGCGGGGCCAGTGGTGCGAGGCGAACGACAACGCGATGTCGGGCCCCCACAACTCGATGATCTCGCCGATGTACTTGCTCCACTTCAGCGAGTCGCGAATGAGCGCACCGCGGATGGGCACGAGGTTGTGCATGTTGTGCGTGCAGTTCTCTGCGGTGCACAGCCAGCCGCGGTCGGGGAAGAAGAAGTTCATCTCCGCCGGCGCCTCGGTCTCGGGGGTGATCTGGAACACGATGCGCACGCCGTCGACCATCAACTCGGCTCCGGTCTCGCAGACCTCCTCGGTCGGGGCGACCAGCCCGGGTGGCCAGAACGGGATGCCCTTGCCCAGGCCGGCGTCCACCTGCTGGCGTGGTCCCTGCGGCAGCAGCGGGCCGAACTGGTACATGGCGCGACGCACCATCGCGTAGCCGGCGATCACGTTCTCGCCGATGGTCTCGCGCATGAAGTGTTGCGGCGCGATGACGCGGCAGCGCCCGGCGTCGACGTCGGCCTGGGAGGTGACGCCCAGCACGCCGCCGAAGTGGTCGGTGTGCGAGTGGGTGTAGATGACGGCCACCACGGGGCGCTCGCCAAGGTGGGCATTGGCGAGATCGAGGCACGCCTTCGCACACGGCTCAGCGGTGAGCGGATCGATCACGATCCATCCCGTAGCGCCCTCGATGAACGTGATGTTGGAGATGTCGTACCCGCGGGCCTGCCACACCCCGGGCGCAACCTCGAACAGGCCGTGGATGTTGTTGAGCTGCGCCTGCCGCCACAGGCTCGGGTGCACGGTGTCGGGGTTCAGGCTGCCCTGCTCGATGAACGACCAGCGATTCGTGTCCCACACCACTCCGAAGGGGGTCTCGATCGCGCCGGTCGGGTGCGTGGCCAGCAGGCCGCGCGACGCCCGGTCGAAGTCGGCGTCGTCGAAGGGGAGCGGCACCGGTGCGTTGGCGCGACAGGTGTGGTCGGTGGCGTCCTTCGGAGCGGTTCCCATGGCACGAGTGTCGCGCAGAGGACCTACGGTGGCGGCATGCAGTGGTGGAAGGACGCTGTCGTCTATCAGGTGTACCCGCGGTCGTTCGCCGACTCGAACGGTGACGGCATCGGCGACCTGCGCGGCATCATCGACCACGTCGATCACCTCGTCGAACTCGGCATCGACTGCGTGTGGCTGAGCCCGCACTTCGACAGCCCCAATCACGACAACGGCTACGACATCCGCGACTACCGGAAGGTGATGACCGAGTTCGGCACGATGGCCGACTTCGACGAACTGCTGGCGGTGCTCACGGGGCACGGCATCCGGCTCGTGCTCGATCTGGTGGTGAACCACACGAGCGACGAGCACGAGTGGTTCGTGGCGAGCCGCAGCAGTGTCGACAACCCGTTCCGCGATTTCTACATCTGGCGAGACGGCGTTGGCGACGGTCCGCCCAACAACTATCCGGCGTTCTTCGGCGGCTCGGCGTGGGAGCGTGACGACGCGACGGGCCAGTGGTACCTGCACTACTTCGCGCCCCAGCAGCCCGACCTCAACTGGGAGAACCCGCAAGTTCGCGCCGAGGTGTACGACCTCATGCGGTTCTGGCTCGACAAGGGGGTCGCCGGATTCCGCATGGACGTGATCCCGTTCATCTCGAAGCAGCCCGACCTTCCCGATCTGGTGGGCCTCGAGCGGCACAATCCGCAGAACGTGTACGCCAGCGGGCCGCGGGTGCACGAGTTCCTGCACGAGATGCAC
The DNA here is from genome assembly GCA_046082485.1 of Actinomycetota bacterium. GTDB lineage: Bacteria > Actinomycetota > Acidimicrobiia > Acidimicrobiales > Ilumatobacteraceae > UBA668. The sequence goes on along the minus strand of JBJTXX010000348.1, from coordinate 5,584 downwards.
CGCGAGGTGCTTGCTCCCTACGACGCCGTGTCGATCGGTGAGGCCTTCGGGGTGACGGTCGACAACGCCCACCTGTTCACCGACGCCGACCGCGGCGAGCTGAGCATGATCTTCCACTTCGACCTGATGCGGCTCGGTCGTCGCCACTGGCGCGACGACGGGTGGACGGTGCCGGGCTTCGTGCAGGCGCTGTGCGACATCGACGCGGCGTCGGGTCCGCGCGGGTGGAACACGAGCTTTCTCTGCAACCACGACAACCCGCGAGCAGTGTCGAGGTTCGGTGACGATGCGCCGGGGTGGCGTGAGCGTTCGGCGGCAGCCCTCGCCACCGTGTCGCTGCTGCAGCGCGCCACGCCGTTCGTGTACCAGGGCGACGAGTTGGGAATGACCAACTACCCGTTCACGAGCATCGAGCAGTACGACGACGTGGAGGTGAAGGGACTGTGGCGAGGCTTCGTCGAGACCGGTCGTGTGACGGCCGAAGAACTGCTGCACCATCTGGCTCGCACCAGCCGCGACCATGCGCGCACTCCCATGCAGTGGTCGGCCGCACGGCACGGCGGCTTCACCACCGGCACGCCGTGGCTGGTAGTGCATCCCAACCATGTTGATGTGAACGCCGCCGAGCAGCGGGCTCGCGGCCACTCGGTGTTCCACCATTACCGACGCCTCGTCGCCCTGCGACGAGCCGAGCCGACGCTCGTGCACGGCACGCTGGTCGACCTCGCTCCGGGCCACGAACAGGTGGTGCTGTTGGGCCGCGAACTCGACGGCCGACGGTTCGTGGTGGCGGCCAATTTCGGCCGGAAGGCGAACGAGGTGCCGCTGCCCGACGGCTGGTCGGCGGGGGAGGTTCGCTACTCGAACGTCGAGGCGCCGTCGATTGTCGACGGTTCGCTTCGGCTCGAGGGGTGGCAGTCGGTGGTGCTGTCGGTCGACTGACCACCGGGCGCCTCAGCGGTAAGGAGTGCCGCCGATTGCGTCTCGCAGCCGAATGCGCCGGGCCTCCCACGACTCGTCGAAGCGCGCGGTGGCTCGGGCCATCTTGTGTTCGTCGTAACGCCGCTTGGCCCAGGGCGAGTGTGGCTTGGCGAGGCGGAGCGCACCCACGGCAGCGAACGTGGGGATGAACACCCCCACGAGGCCGAGGTAGATCTTCCCCTTGAGGAACGACACCACCGCCCACGAGAGGTTGATGCCGACGATCACGAACAACGCAACGCGTCCCACCTGTGCAGCCGAGCTCGCCCCGAGCGGGGAGGCGGTGAAGAGCAGCATGAGCGCCAATGCGGCGCCCATGAGCACGGCGTCGATGCTCTTGCGTCCTTCCTCACTCCAGTAGACGTCATCGAGGTGCAGCCATAGTGCGAACTCGTCGAGCACCAGCGCCGCGCCCACGCCGAACAGCGTGGCCAACACTTCGACCCACGGCGACGACGGTTCGTAGCGGAACTCGAGCAGGCCCGTGAGCAAAAGCAACCCGATGCCCCACACCTGATGATGGATGTGGACTCCGCCGATCACGATGTCGGAGAGCCCGCCCTTCTGTGACGGTGACTGGGGCTGGTTCCGCTTGGCCCTAATTCGACGCGTGATGCCGCGGGTGATGCCGAACGTGATGAGGAATGCGAGCAGCGCCCACAGCGTGGGTGCGCGGCCGGTGTCGACGAGCGCGGTCTGGTACCAGTCGCTCACGCCGCTCGGTCCTGACCGATGACGTGGAGATAGAGCCAGCGAATCGGCAGTCGGTGGTCGAGATCGTTGACGGGGATGCGGAGGTCGGCCACTGCGCCGAGACCGACGGCGGTGACCTGGTTGAAGAGGACGGCCATGTCGACCACCTCTGTCGACACCTCGGCTCGGCTGAGCGCAGCACGGAGCATCTCGTTCGACTCGTCGAAGGCGGCCAGCATCATGGCCGCAAGGTCGGCATCGTGGCGTGCGGCGAGATGGAGTTCGCGGCGATAGCGCCGCCACAGTTGGCGGCTCGCAGACAGCGACGACCTCACGAAAATCGCGTTGGTGTCGGGTGGCGAGATCTGCGAAGTGAAGGAGTCGAACTGTGCGGCATTCGCCGGCACCACCTCGGCGTTGGCGTTGGCTCGTTCGTGCAGGGCGCGCAGGCCGGCGAATCGAGGCGTGGCGGCCCCGGTGCTGAGCCGGGCGACTCGGCACACGCGCATCATCGACGTAGCCTCGAACTGAGAGCCCGCCACCACTTCCACGGCAGCGCGCGTGAGTCGGGCCGTGACGGAGGCTTCCTCGAGTTCGACGGGCGATGATGCAACCGGGCGGTCGACCGGCAACGGTTCGCCGGTGAGGCCCACGAGCTCCCGGGCGTTGGCGGGCATCGACCGAATGGTTGAGTTCACCAGCTCGTAGTGACGCGCCTCGGGAATGATCGGCGCGGTGAGTTCGGTGCCGATCACCCCGGCGAGCGTCCAGGCCGCCTTCATCATCTCGATCTCACCGCGGCTCGCCACGTCGGCCCACATGGCGTCGACGTCGGGCTGCACCACCTCGTTCAGCAGCGGGGAGCGGCGGGCCGTGCACAGCAGGGCCACCATCGCCGAGTCGATGCTGCGGTCGCGCTGGGCGTCGGTGCCGCCGGTGAGTTGTTCGAGCCACTCGGCACCGCATGCGGCCCACACGTCGGCGATCACGCGCTGCACGTCACCGAAGTACGAGTAGAGCGTGCTGCGCGACACACCCGCCTGACCGATGAGTTCGGAGGCGGTGATGCTGTCGATGCCGATGCGGTCTATCTGCTCGAGTGCGGCGAGCAGCAGCCGACCGCGGTTGGAAGTGTCGGCGCGGAGCGCGTCGAGTTGGAGGGCGTGCGATGCGGTCATTCGGCTCAGAGTTCGGTCATTCGGCGCTGGTGGTCTTCGCTGCGGAAGGTCTCGCTGTGGCGCTGGAGGTGGGCGAGCGACAGGCTGTCGACATCGAAGGTGCCGATTTCGTCGGGGTCGATCGCTCCGAGATGACGGTACCCCGCGTCGTAGAGGGAACGCACAGCACCGAGCGACCCATTGGGATCGGCCTCGCGGCCCGTGCCCCTGTAACCGTAGCCCTCGACGAGCCCGGCGGTGATCTGCGATTGGAAGCCGAGACGCCACAGCAGTTTGGTGCTGGCCTCGGCAAGCACATCGGGGCTCACCGTGAGGAGAAAGTTCTCCTGCTGGCGGATCCACGGCTTCACGCACGAGTTGGTGAGCACGTACCGGAATCGGTCGGACCGGTTCACTGCGCCACCGTGCAGCAGGCGGCCGTCGAACATCAGCACCGTACCTGCGGGTGCTTCGAGATTGATCGGACGGGGCAACTCGCCGTACAGCTCGCCGTTCGTGCCGTTGTACCGGTGTGATCCGGGTATGAGCAGCGTCCCGCCGTTGACTTCGTTCACGTCCTGCAGGATGTACATCGTGTTGACGAGCACCGGTGCTTCGGCTGGGTTGTACGGGGCGATGAACGTCTGGTCTTGATGCATGGCCTGGGGGTGACAGCCCGGGTAGGAAATGTTGGAGAGGAGGCTGAAGTGGTTCCAGCCCCGGCCGAGGAACTCGTCGAGGAGTCGCTCGATCATCGGGCCACCTTGCACGTAGGTGGGGTCGTGTTCGAGGAGACCGACGAAGTCGCGTCCCTTGTTGACCAGCGACCAGACATGCTGTTGTGACTGCACCAAGTAAGCGATGCCCAGTGCTCGCTCTGCCGTCGCCTGTGCCTCGACCCGATCGTGGATACGTCGACATTGGTCTGCTGAGAGCCCATCAGCGATGAGGCAGAACCCCCACTCGTCGAGGTTGCGGCGGAGCGTGGGCAGATCGCGGGTGGGGGAGGGCAGCGACTGGTTGCTCCAGTACGGATGCAGACGGGCCACCGTGGTGTCGTAGTACCAGCCCCTGTCCCACTCGAGTTCGGCGTCGACCTTCGGAGGAATGAGCCACGGGTTGTGGCGGATGATCGACGAATAGGGCTCGTGGCTCGACAAGAAGTCGCCATACGGCACCACGGCATCGACGGAGGCGGCAGCGATGGCGTCGGGCGTGAACTCGATGGGGATCGATTCGTCAGCCAAGGCGATCGGCCGCTCAGCCGGCGGTGAGGCGCACCGGCAGCTGCTTGATGCCGTGGATGAACGACGAGCGCAGCTTGGTGACCTCGCCCACGAGCTCGACCTTGCCCACCCGGTTCATGAGCTCCTCGAAGAGGATGCGCATTTCCATCTTGGCGAGGTTGAAGCCGAGGCAGTGGTGCGGGCCGCCGCCGCCGAAGGTGAGGTGCGGGTTCGGGTTGCGGGTGACGTCGAACCGGTACGGGTTGTCGAACACGGCTTCGTCGCGGTTGGCCGATGCGTAGAGCATCACCACGGCGTCACCTTCCTTGATCTCGACGCCGTGCAGTTCGGTGTCGCACGTGGCGGTGCGCAGGAAGTTGTTCACCGGCGTGCCCCAGCGGAGCATCTCGTCGACGCCGCTCGACACCATGCTGCGATCGGACTTGAGGATGTCGAACGCCTCGGGGTTCTCGATGAGCGCCAGCAGACCGTGGCTGATGCCGTTGCGCGTGGTCTCGTTGCCGGCCACCGACAGGAGCAGCACGAACAGGTCGAACTCGTGCTCGGTGAGTTCGTCGGCGCCGTCGGCCGAGATGAGCGTGGTGACGAGGTCGTTGCGCGGCTCGACGCGTCGCTGTGCCGCCATCTCGTTGGCGTACATGTACAGCTCCATGGCCGCCATCGCAGCGTCCTCTGGTCCGAGCGAGTAGTCGGGGTCGGTGGCGCCGATCATGCGGTTCGACCAGTCGAACACCTTGCGGCGATCCTCGTACGGAATGCCGAGCAGTTCGGCAATGGCCACGAGCGGCAGCTCGCTCGACACGTTCTCGACGAACTCGACGTCGCCCTTGGCGAGCGCCCCGTCGATCAGTTGCGAGGCGACCTCACGGAAGTGGTCTTCCATCTGCCGCATCACCTTGGGCGTGAAGCCGCGGCTGACGATGTTGCGCAGACGGCTGTGATCCGGCGGATCGGTGTCGACCATCATGCGCGCCATCTCGAGGTCGGGCCGGTCGATGGTCATGAGCGAGCCCTGCTTGGCCGACGAGTAGGTCTGGAAGCGACGGCTCACTTCGACCACGTCGGCGTGGCGCGACACGGCCCAGAACCATGCGGGCGTGCCGGGGTCGATGCCGCGGTGCTTGTAGACCGGGGCCTCGCGGCGGAGTACCTCGTAGAGGTGGTGCGGCGGGCCGTCGCGGTACGCCTCGTTACTGATGGCGTCGAACGTGTCGAAGTCGAGACTGATGGTCATGGCTGGCTCCCGAGGATGAGGCCGCTGGTGGGCACGCCCGTGCCAGCGGTGACGAGCACGTGTTCGACGTGAACGACCTGGTTGACGCTGGTGCCCCGCACCTGACGCACACCCTCGGCGATTCCGTTCATCCCATGAATGTACGCCTCGCCGAGCTGCCCGCCGTGCGGGTTGAGCGGAAGTGCACCGCCCATTTCGATGCGGCCGTCCTTCACGAAGTCGCCCGCTTCGCCGCGGCCGCAGAACCCGAACTCCTCGAGCTGCATCAGCAC
>JBJTXX010000347.1:0-10774 GCA_046082485.1 Actinomycetota bacterium | reverse complement strand
GCGGAGTTCCCGCAGACCCTGGAACAGCCCGGCGTCGACCAGCACGCGACTGCCCCGGTGTTCGATGAGGAACTTGCTGCCGGTGACGGTGCGAACCGCCCCCAGCGGCACCAGTGCCGTCAGCGAACGCGAGTCGGTCACGACCTGTAGCGGGGCTGCGAGAACACCTCGCGCACGAGTGGCTCGAAGTGCTCGAGGGGCTCGGTCGGGCCATCGGGGTCGAAGGCAACCTGATCCCACTCGTCGGTGAACTGCTCGCACAGTTCGAACCAGGTCTCGCCGCGGAACTGCTCGCGCAGTTCGGTGCTCATGCCGAAGTAGCCGTAGTAGTGCTTGCCCTGGAAGTGCTGGTGGTGCTGGATGGTGTTCACCACGTCTGGGCGCACGTACGGCCGCAGCAGTTCGGCGGCGATCGGGCCGTGGTTCGGCACGCTGATGGCCTTGCCGATGTCGTGGCACAACGAGGCCACCACGACCTCCGGGTCGGCGCCGCCCCGCTCGGCGAGGGTGGCCGTCTGCAGGCAGTGGGTGAGTTGATCGCACGAGAACCCGTCGGTGATGTCGGCGAGCGACCGCAGCAGCATCAGGATGCGGTCGGCGACACGCCCCTGGTTGGCGGCGGTCTCGCGACCGATCACGGCCCACTGCTCGGCGGTCGATTCGTCCATGCGGGTGAAGGTGGCGCTCATGCGCACATTCTGCCGCACGATGGACGCTCGGGTCGTACGCGGTCGTCTCGTCGGCGCGATGCTTCCGGCATGGATTTCGACCTGCCTCAGGACCTGCTGGATCTGCTCGCCGAACTCGACTCGTTCATCGAGCGGGTGATCGAGCCGCTCGAGGCGCAGGACGACAACATCCGCTTCTTCGACCACCGTCGCGAGGACGCCCGCACGAACTGGGACGACCGCGGTCTGCCGGACGAGACGTGGGAGCAACTGCTGCACAGGGTGAAGCGTCTCGCCGACGAAGCGGGCTTCTACCGCTACCCGTTCCCCACCGAGTTCGGTGGCCGCAACGGCACCAACCTCGGCATGGCCGTCATCCGTGAGCACCTTGCTCGCAAGGGCCTCGGGCTGCACAACGACCTGCAGAACGAGCACTCGATCGTGGGTAACAACGTGGGCCTGCTGCTGATGCTGGCCTACGGCACCGAGCAGCAGAAGGCCGAGTGGATCGACGACCTCGCCGAGGGTCGTCGCGGCTTCGCCTTCAGCATCACCGAACCGAACCACGGCAGTGATGCGACGCACATGGAGACCACGGCCGTCCGTGACGGCGACGAATGGGTGATCAACGGCGAGAAGACGTGGAACACGGGCATCCACAAGGCCCAGTACGACATGATCATGGCCCGCACCAGCGGGAAGGCCGGCGACGGGGACGGCATCACCGCCTTCCTGGTGCCCACCCGCAGCGAGGGATTCGAGGTGGTCGAGTACCTCTGGACGTTCAACATGCCGACCGACCATGCGCACATCCGTCTCACCGATGTGCGGGTTCCGCACGCCTCGATCTTCGGCGGCGAGGGCAAGGGCCTGCAGGTGGTGCAGCACTTCTTCAACGAGAACCGCATCCGGCAGGCGGCGTCGTCGCTCGGTGCCGCACAGTTCTGCATCGACGAGGCGGTGAAGTACGCGAGTGAACGCAAGCCGTTCGGGAAGCCTTTGTCGAGCAACCAGGGCATCCAGTTCCCTCTCGTGGAACTGCAGACACAGTGCGAGATGCTGCGCGCCCTCATCCACAAGACGGCGTGGATGATGGACAAGTACGGCGCGTTCAGCCAGAGCGACAAGGTGAGCATGTGCAACTACTGGTCCAACCGGCTGTGCTGCGAGGCCGCCGACCGGGCGATGCAGGTGCACGGTGGGCTCGGCTACTCGCGGCACAAGCCGTTCGAGCACATCTACCGGCATCATCGCCGCTACCGCATCACCGAGGGTGCGGAGGAGATCCAGATGCGTCGCGTGGCGGGCTACATGTTCGGCTTCATGAGCCAGCGTGCACCCAAGGGCGTCAGCGAGTAACGCCTGCCCCGAACACCTCGTGGAAGTGGCCCACCATGGCGCGCCACGAGCGGAGGTCGCTGGCCTCGTGGTAGACGAACCCGGCGCGGCTGCCATCGGCGTTGCGGTTGGTGAAGCTGTGTCCGGCCCCGCTGTGCAGCAGCATCTGCCAGTCGACGCCGGCAGCGTTCATCTCGGTCTCGAAATCGGCCCGCTGCGAAGGGGGAATGATGGGGTCGTCGACGCCGATGCACACCAGCACCTTGCCGGTGATGTTGGCTGCGCTGCCGGGTTCGGGGTTGGCGAGGCCGCTGTGGAATCCGACGATTGCGTGCACGTCGGCACCACCGCGGCCGAGTTCCAGCGACATGGTGCCGCCGAAGCAGTAGCCCATCGCACCGACCCGGGTGCGGTCGGCGCGCGGGTGGGCCAGCAGTTGCTGCAGGCCGGCATTCGCCAGCATGCGGGTGCGCGCCGGGTCGGCCATCAGCGCACCGAGTCGTGCCGGCACGTCGGCCGGCGGCAGTGGCTGACCACCGCCCCAGTAGTCGAGCGCGAACGCCACGTAACCGAGTTCCTCGGCCAGTCGCCGGGCCCGCCAACGCGGGTGCTCGGTCATCCCCGGGCCCTCGTGGCACACGAGCACGGCCGGCCGGAGATCATCACTGTCGGGCACGGCGAGGTGCCCCACCATCCGAGTGCCATCGACCCAGTACTCCACATCACCGCTCTGCATGCCCTGAAACTAACCGCCGTCCTTCCGGGGCCGGGGGAGTGTTGGTTGGGGTACGGTTTGCTGAATGAGCAGTCAGTCGAACGGCGGGGGCCGTATCGAACTCGTGTCGCTGTCGAAGTTCTACGGCAGCCTGAAGGTGCTGAACTCGATCGACCTCGTCATCGAGTCGGGTGAGTTCTTCTCCCTGCTGGGCCCGTCCGGGTGCGGCAAGACCACCACCCTGCGCCTCATCGGTGGGTTCGAGGAGATCGAGCACGGCTCGGTGCGCATCGACGGTGTCGACATGCGGGGCGTGGCGCCCGAGAAGCGGCCGGTGAACACCGTGTTCCAGAGCTACGCACTGTTCCCGCACAAGTCGGTCGCCGACAACGTGGCCTTCGGTCTGCGGTTCCAGGACTGCACGAAGCAGGAGGCTCGGCGGCGCGTTGCCGAGGCGCTGGAGTTGGTGCGCCTCGACGGCTACGAGCAACGACGACCCCACCAACTCTCCGGCGGGCAGCAACAGCGTGTGGCGCTGGCCCGTTCGCTCGTGCTGCGACCGAAGGTGCTGCTGCTCGACGAACCGCTCGGAGCCCTCGACGCCAAACTGCGCCGCACCCTGCAGGTGGAGCTTCGCCAACTGCACCGCGACGTGGGCATCACCTTCGTCACGTCACCCACGACCAGGAGGAAGCGCTGACCATGAGCGACCGCCTGGCGGTGATGAACCACGGCATCCTCGAGCAGGTCGGCGCCCCCCGTGAGGTGTACGACGAGCCGGCGAACACCTACGTCGCCGACTTCCTCGGCGTGGCGAACCTGATGCCGGCGGTGGCCGGACCCGACGGGGTGGATGTGCTCGGTGTGGGGATCACTGCCCGCACGGAGGGTGTCTCCGGCAACTGTTACGTGGTGGTGCGACCCGAACGTGTGCAGCTCACGGAGCCCGCGGCTGCGACCCTGCGCGGCACGGTGCAGACCGTGGTGTTCGCCGGTGCGCTCACGCACGTGCACGTGCGGGTCGGCGAACAGGTGCTGCAGGCGATGGTGCCCAACGGTGCCGGCGCGGCATCCCTGGTCGAGGGCGCCGAAGTGGGCGTCGGCATCGCGGCCGATGCCGTGCGCGTACTGCCGAACTGACCCCCGTAAGCCTCCGGCCATGGTGCGGGTGTAGTGCTGGGTGAAGGTGATGACGTACTCGTCCTTCGGGGTGAGCACCCCGTGGGTGAAGGACTTCGACGACACTCCGCGGTGGACCGCCTCGCACACGTCGTTGTCCTGATTGCCGACGAGCACGTTGAAGTCGACGATCGGCTGCGGGTCGAAGCCGGGTGTGGAGATCGCCTCGGGATGAAACAGGAAGTGCATGGTGATCACCGTGCGGTGGGGGCCGTCTGGGTACAGCGTGCTGACCACTACGTTCGGCCCGGTCACGTCGACGAACCCGTTGGGGAACACGGTGCTGCCGAAGTAGCTGGTCTCGTCGCCGGGCAGGGAGCCGGGCAACGGGGGCAGGTCGACCGGGGTCGCCGACATGCTCGTGCCGCGGGACAGGGCCACGCCGCCGTCGTCGCGCGAATGATCGGTCACCCATCCGGTGCGGTACAGCGGCACCAGCTCCACCAACTCGGGGTGCACGAGCGTGCAGTGCAGGCACTCCTGGTAGTTCTCGACCACGATCTTCCAGTTGGCGGCGATGTCGCAACTCGTGGAGGCCACCACCTGCAGGTCGCCGAACCCGAATCGCTCGAGTTCCAGCAGGCCCGAGCAATGAGTGCGCATCCACTGATCGAAATCGGGCGGGTCGTTGCTGACGCTCACCCAGACCAGCCCCTGCCACTCGCGCACGTGGTACGCCCACAGTGGCAGCGTGCCCTTGTCGACCTCGCCGGCGTCGAGGTGAGGCGTGGCGATCAGCCGGCCATCGAGCGCGTACGTCCAGGCGTGGTAGGGGCACATGACCGAGCCCTGGCGGCTGTCGCTGGGGCCGTCGCACAGGCGGGCGCCGCGGTGCCGGCACACGTTCGCGAGCGCATGCAGCCTGCCGTCGATGTCGCGGGTGAGCAGCACGCTCTCGCCCGCTACGTCGACGACGGTGCGGTTGCCGGGGGCGAGGCGCTGCCCCGCCCCGGCGAGGAACCAGCCGTGGTGGAAGATCCGCTCGCGCTCGGCGTCGTAGACCTCGTCGCTCAGGTAATCGTGTCGGGTGAGTGTGCGGGTGTGGCCGGACATGGCTGCCTCCTTGTCGCCCGCGGCAGCGTAGCGAACCCTGAACGACTGATCAGACAAGGCCGTGGGCTGGGCTACTGTCGGCACATGGACTCCACCGGACGTGCCAGCCTCGACGACATCATCAATGCCGAGGAGGAACGATTCCTCGGCCGGATGACCAAGTCGGCCGAACTGTGGGCGCGAGGCAGTCGGGTGATGCCGGGTGGCGTGTGCAGCAGTTGGGCATCGAGCCGGCCCATCCCGGTGTGGGTGAGCCACGGCGACGGAGCGATGGTGTGGGACGCGGACGGCACCGAGTACGTCGACATGCACGCCGGCTACGGCGTGAACGTGGTGGGTCACGCGAACCCGGCCGTGGTGCGCGCCGTGCAGCAACGGGTGACGCAGGGCACCCACTTCGCCCAGCCCACTGAGGACGCGATCCACGTTGCCGAGAACCTGGCGGCGCGGTTCGGCCTTCCGAAGTGGCGGTTCACCAACTCGGGCACCGAGAGCACGATGGATGCCTTCCACATCATGCGCGCCATCACGGGTCGGCCGCTGGTGATCAAGATCGAGGGCACGTACCACGGCCACCACGACTCGACCATGGTGTCGATCTTCCGTTCGCTCGACCAGTTGGGCCCCGAGGACGACCCGCACCGCGTTCCAGGTCCCGGCATCTCACAGTCGATGGCCGACATGCTGCGACTGGTGCCCTTCAACGACCTCGCCGCGCTCGAGCGGTTGCTCGAACGGCACCGCGGTCAGGTGGCCGGCATGATCATGGAGCCGATGATGATGAACGCCGGCATCATCCCGCCGGAGCCCGGCTACCTGCAGGGTGTGCGCGAACTCACCCGGCGGCACGGCGTGTTGCTGGCGTTCGACGAGGTGAAGACCGGCATGGTGGTGGACTGGGGTGGCGCGACCCGCCTGTTCGGCGTCACCCCCGACATCGTCTGTCTGGCCAAGGCGCTCGGCGGCGGCGTGCCGTGCGGTGCGATCGGTGGCACCGAGGAGGTGATGGCGGCCATCGAGGACGGCCGCTACGACCAGATCGGCACCTTCAACGGCAACCCTCTGACGATGGCCGCGGCACGCGCGACCCTGACCGAGGTGCTGCTGCCCGAGGTGTACGACCGGGCGGCGACAGTGGGTCGGCTCATGCTCGACGGTTCGCTGGAGGCCCTCCGCGAGGCGGGCATTCCCGCCTACGGCACGGTGCTCGGCTTCAAGGGTTCGGTGGTGTTCTCGGGCAACCCGGCGCGCAGTTACCGCGAGTTCCTCGGGATCTCCACGGCGATCAGCCATCTGCACTTCCTCGTGCAGCACAACGGCGGCGTGTTCCTGCCGCCGTGGGGCAAGAGCGAGTCGTGGACGCTGAGCGTGGCACACAACGAGGAACACGGGGCGCGCTACGTGCGCAACGTGGCGCGTGTTGCCGAACTGGTGGGTGGACTGGCGGACTCGTCGAGCGACATCTTCGCCGTGGGCTCGTACAACTGACATGCAACTCGAACACGTCGGCAGGAACGACGGTGTGTCGGCCGTCCTGGAGGTGCTGGAACGCGACGGCGCCGTGATCGTGCGCGACTTCCTCGACGCCGACGTGCACGCACGATTCCGCGACGACGTGGTGGCGCACGCGGCAGGTCATCGTGCCGGCACGGTCTCCGACAACCCGATGGTGCAGAAGTTCTGGGGTGAACGCACGACACGGTTCACACGTCTGGCCCACCGCAGCCCGGCCTTCGTCGACATCCTCACCGACCCCTTCTACCTCTCGGTGGCGGATGAAGTGCTGCTGCCCAACTGCAGCGACTACTGGATGAACACGGGCCAGATGATGATCATCGGGCCGGGGCAGAAGGCGCAGTGGCTGCACCGCGACGCAGAGAACTGGCCCACCGTGTGCCGACCCGACGGGTTCGAGGTCACGCTCAGCTGTCTGTTCGCGATCAGCGACTTCACCGCCGAGGTCGGCGCCACCCGGGTGGTGCCGGGCAGCCACAGGTGGGATGACTACCGCCGAAAGGCCGAAACGCACGAGGTCTGCCAGGCCGTGATGCCGGCCCGCAGCGGCGTGATCTACACCGGACGGGTGATCCACAGTGGCGGGGCCAACGTCACGACCGACCAGTTCCGCTACGGCCTGCACCTGTCGTACGTGCTCGGGTGGCTGACCCCGGAGGAGGCCTCGCCGCTCGGTGCCGGTTGGGAGGACGTGGCGCACCTCTCGCCCCTCGCGCAGCGGCTGCTGGGGTGGCGGTGCATCGGCCAAGGTGACCAGTACGCGGCGCGCCTGTGGACCGTCGACTACGAGGACGTGCCGGAGGGGCTGGGGCTGGTCTAGCGACCGCGCCACACGGGCGAGCGCTTCTCGCCGTGGGCGAGCGTGCCCTCCTGGGCGTCCTCGCTGTCGATCGCCGCCCGGTAGCTGGGGATGTCCTTGATGATCTCCATGGCAGCGATGGCATCCATGTGCGCGGTGCGGCGCTCGATGTCGAGGATCGCGGCGACGCTCAGCGGCGCTGCCCAGCACACATCGGCGGCCAACTGGCGGGCGGCAGCCATCAGGTCCGCGGCGGGCACCACCTTGTTCACGAGACCCCAGTGGGCGGCCTCCTCCGCACCCATCCGGCGGCCGGTGAGCAGCATCTCGCGGGCGATCGGCGCAGGCAGCAGGCGCGGCAGGCGGACGGCACCGTTGTCGGGCAGGATGCCGAGCCCCGCCTCGGGCAGGAAGAACTGGGCGTGGTCGGCGGCCACCACCATGTCGGCGGCCATCGCGATCTCGAAGCCCCCGCCCACGGCCATGCCGTTCACGGCGGCGATCACGGGGGTGCGGCGCGCCGGAAGGTTGGTGAAACCACCGAAGCCGCCCGCGCCGTAGTCGCTGTCGAACGACTCGCCCTCGGCTGCGGCGCCGAGATCCCAGCCGGCACTGAAGAACCGCTCACCGGCGCCGGTGAAGATGGCCACCCTCACGGTGGGGTCGTGCTCGAACCCGACGAAGACCTCGCCGAGCGCGAAGCTCGTGGCGGCGTCGATGGCGTTGGCCTTGGGGCGGTCGAGCGTCACGACGGCGATGCCGTCGGTGATCTCCACTTGGAATCCGTTGTGCTGCATGGGTCATTCCTCCACGATGAGCAGTGCGTCGACAGCCGTGGCACCGCGCACGCCGACGAGCACCGGGTTCAGTTCCACCTCGACCACGTCGGTGCCGACCACGGCCTCCGTGAGCCGAACCACGAGCTCGGCGAGCGCACGCGTGTCGGCCGGTGGGCGGCCGCGGAAGCCGGTGAGCAAGCGGGCGCTGCGCAGCCTGGCCAGAGCGGCCTGCACCTGCTCGACGGTCACGGGCGCCAGCAGGTGCGTGAGGTCGCCCCAGAGTTCGGTCATCACACCGCCGTGACCCAGGGTGACCAGCCACCCGACCGGTGCATCGCGCCGCACGGTGACCAGCACCTCGGCGACGACATCGGTGACCGTGGACTCGACGAGGAAGCCCGCGTCGGTGGAGGGCATGGCGTCGAGCGCCGCCTGCAGCGACACGGCATCGCGCAGCCCCACCTTCACCGCACCGGCCTCGCTCTTGTGGGCGTGCCCGAGCGCCTTGAGGGTGACGGGGTACCCGACCTCTTCAGCGGCGAGCAGCACACCTGCCCTGTCGACGACCGTGCCGTTCGGCACCGGCACGCCGAGCGAGCCGAGTCGTTGCTTGGCGCTGGCCTCGTCGACCAGGCGTGTGTAGCCCGGTGACGACACGGGGGAGTGCGGCGCGGCGCCGGTGGCCGTGCCGATGGTGGCCGCCACGTCGAGTGCAGTCAGGGCCTCCGAGAGGCCCAGCAGCGGGGTGAGGCCCTGCGCGGAGATGTGCTCTCGGAACGGCTCGTTCAGGCACTCGGCGAGCGTAGCCACCACGACCCCCCGTCGGCCCGTGGCGCGTGCGGCATCCGCGAGGGCGTCGGCCGCGACGTACCACGACGACGGGTCGTTCTCGGGCGAGGGCGGGGCATCGAGCACCAGCATCGTGGCGTCCTGCGGGCCGTCCATCACGGCCGTGAACGTGGCGGCCATCGCCGGTCGGTCGCCCCACATGAACGTGTGGTAGTCGAACGGGTTGCTGACGCTGACCAACTCGGTGAGGGTGGCCTCGATGGCGGAATGCTGTGAAGGGGTGAAGGGCTCGAACCGCAGGCGGGTCGACTCGCTGCGATCGGCCACCAGCGACGCCTCGCCGCCCGAACAGCTGAGCGACACCACCCTGCGGCCGGTGATGGGCCCGCCGTTGTCGAGCAGTTTCAGCGACTCGAGCAGTTCGGCCGGGGTGCGCACCGTGGCGACCCCGTACCGCTCGAAGATTGCGTCGTAGGCGGCGGCCCTGCCCGCCATGCTGCCGGTGTGGGAACTCGCGATCAGGGCACCTGCCTCGCTGCGGCCGGTCTGCAGCGCCACGATTGGCACCCCCTGTTCGCGTGCCCGAATGGCAACGGCTGCGAACTGTTGGGCATCGCGGACGGCCTCGAGGAACAGACCGATCGCGGTGATGCGCGGGTCATCGAGCAGTGCCGCGATCGCATCGTCGGTGCCCAGGTTCGCCTGGTTGCCGACCGTGATCATGCTGCCGAGTCGCAGACCGCGCTGCTGGAACGTGAGGTTCACCGCCACGTTGCCGCTCTGGCTGATGATGCCCACACCGCGGTCGTGACGGCCCATGCCGTGCTCGTCGGGCCACAGGGCCACCCTGTCGAAGGTGTTGACGAAGCCGTAGCAGTTCGGGCCGAAGAACGGCACGTCGGCCGCTGCATGCAGCAGGGCCGCCTGCAGGTGCTCGTCGCCCGTCTCGCCGAAGCCACTGCCGTAGCACACAGCGCCCCCGGCGCCGACGGCCGCCAGCGAGCCCATCGCCTCGATCGTGGCATGGCGGTTCACCCCGAGGAAGACGGCGTCGGGCACACCCGGCAGGTCTCCGAGCGAGCGAATGCACGGCACGCCGGCAAGGTGGCTGCGCTTGGGGTGCACGGGCCAGATGGGGCCGTCGAAACCGAGCTTCAGGCACTGTGCCACCACGCGCTCGGCCGGCGCGCCACCCACGACTGCGATCGAGCGTGGCGCGAGAAGGCGGCTCAGGTCGGGCATGCGCGCCACGTTACCTGAACTGCCGATCAGGGAACCGGGCCGTGCCGTTGGGGCAGAATGTGCTCATGACCGACACCGCGTACCTGTCCGCCGGCGAGCTGATCGCCGCGTTCAACGCCCGCACCCTTTCCCCGGTGGAGCACCTGCAGTCGCTGATCGAGCGCATCGACCACCTCGAGCCGACGCTCAACGCCGTGATGGATCGCCGCTTCGACGAGGCTCTCGAGGAGGCAGCGCTGTCGGCGGACAGGTACCAGCGCGGGAACCCACTGCCGCTCGACGGGGTGCCGGTGGCGGTGAAGGAGGAACAGCCGATGAAGGGCCGCTCGTGGTCGCTCGGCTCGCTCGCCTACACCGAGCAGGTCGGCCCCTTCGACCATCCGATCGTGGAACGCATTCAGCAGGCCGGCGGCATCGTCCACATCCGCACCACGACGCCGGAGTTCTGCTGCGCGCCCTACTGCCACACCCGTCTATGGGGAATCACCCGCAACCCGTGGAACACCGACCAGTCGCCGGGCGGCTCGTCGGGCGGCACCGGGGCGGCGCTCGCCGCTGGCTATGCGCCCATCGGCACCGGCAGCGACATCGGTGGCTCGATCCGCATTCCGGCCTCGCTCAGCGGCGTGGCCGGCTTCAAGCCACCGTGGCAGCGGGTGCCGGCCCTCCCGCCCTACAACCTCGACCAGTACTGCCA
>JBJTXX010000346.1:0-350 GCA_046082485.1 Actinomycetota bacterium | reverse complement strand
CTTCTCCAGCTTCACCGCCCAGTCCATGTTGACGCGGCGCGGCGTGCTGTCGAGTTCGGTGTCCTGGCCGACGATGATGTGGCCCTTCTCGAGACGCATGCCGAACAGCGCCTGCAGGCCGTGCGGCTTGATGCCGAGCGGCCGACCGAGCTCCATCAGCGCCTCCCACAGTTCGACCGAGCGGTCGATCTGGTGGTGCAACTCGAAACTCGCCTCGCCCGTGAACGACAACCGCAGGATGTGGCACGGAACACCCGCCACGGCGACCCTTCGGTGCTGCAGGAACTTCGGGCGGTCATCATCGGCCATGCCGGCCCGGCGCAACAGTTCGCCCGCCAGGGGCCCGGTCA
>JBJTXX010000345.1:0-875 GCA_046082485.1 Actinomycetota bacterium | reverse complement strand
CGATCTACATCGGCGCCACGGGCATGCAGATGATGGAGTTGACCGGTGAGATCGCCGACGGTGCCGTGCTCAACTACATGGTGTCGCCCGACTACACCCGGCAGGCGCTCGAGGCACTCGAGCGCGGCGCGGCGAAGGCCGGCCGCAGCCTCGACGACATCGACCGCCCGCAGTTGGTGGTGTGCAGTGTGCACGAGGACCGCCAGACGGCGCTCGACATGGCCCGGATGATGGTCACCCAGTACCTCGGCCAGCAGCCGCACATCATGAAGGCATCAGGTGTGCCGCAGAGCCTGCTCGACAAGGTGGGCGAGGTGCTCACGTGGCCGGCCACGCACGAGCAGGTCGAGGCAGCCAGCAAGCTGGTGCCTGATGAGATCGTGCAGATGCTGACGGCCAGCGGCACGCCGGCCGAGGCTCGGGCCAAGGTGCAGGAGTACGTCGACAACGGCTGCACCTGCCCCATCCTGTACCCGCTGGGTGACGTCAACGCGATGATCGACGCCTTCGCCTGAGTCGGGCCACGGGCGCGTTCACAGCCACTTGCGGCGCTTGAACAGCCAGTAGAACCCGCCACTCATCACCACCATCAGCCCGAGGGCGAAGGGGTAGCCGAACGCCCAGTGCAGTTCCGGCATGCGATCGAAGTTCATTCCGTAGATGCCCGCGATCAGCGTCGCCCCGAACACGATCGAGCCCCATGCGGTGAGCTGCTTCATCACCAGGTTCATCTGGTTGCTCATCACGGCGAGGTGGGCCTCGACCGCGTTGCCCACCAGTTCGCGGAGTTCGTCGACCATGTCGGTGGCGCGCAGCACCTTGTCGAAGGTGTCGCGGCAGACCACCATCGCCTCGTCGTCGATCCAGCGCACCTC
>JBJTXX010000344.1:0-905 GCA_046082485.1 Actinomycetota bacterium | reverse complement strand
CCTGCGTAGCTCGTGCGCTGCCCCTCGCCGATGAAGACCGGCCAGTCCTTGTAGATGATGCCGACGAACTGCTTGCCGAGGATGTCGGCCTGCGTGAAGACGGCCACGACCCCCGGTGCAGCCAGCGCCCGCGACGTGTCGATGCGCAACACGTCGGCGCGCACGTGATCGGTGAGGCGCAGGGCCCCGTGCAGCATGCCGGGCACCCTGAGGTCGTCGACGTAACCGCGGTCTCCCAACGTCAGTTCGCCGGCCTGGTACTTCGCGCCGCTCGTGCCCACACCACCCGGCAGACCGGGGTCGACCGGGTGGCCCTTGGCCACGGCTTCGATGGCGTCGAGCACCTTCACGTAGCCGGTGCACCGGCACAGGTGTGCGCCGAGATGGCGCGCCATGTCCGACCGTTCCAGTGCGGCGCCCTTCTTGTCGACCTGCGCCTTGGCCCGCATCACGATGCCGGGAATGCAGAAGCCGCACTGCAGGCCACCGCACGAGGCGAAGGCGTCCGCGAACCGCTGGCGCTCATCGGCATCGACCCCCTCGAGGGTGGTGACCGACCTGCCGGCAACCTTCTCGACCGAGTACGTGCACGACACCTGCACCTTGCCGTCGATCATCACCGTGCAGCAACCGCACTGGCCCGAGGGCGAGCAACCATCCTTCGGCGAGGTCACGTCGAGTTCCTCGCGCAACGCCGCCAACAGGTGCGGATGGTCGGCACGCACCGAGACGGGCGTGCCGTTGAGGACGAACTCGACGGTCACGCTTTACATTTTGTCAAACCCGCCCCCACAAAGCGAGTGTCCCCCGCGAACTTGAGTTCCTCAGGACGGGGGGAGGGTGACGCCGCGCTGGGCGGTGATGCGGGTGTAGACCTCGGGCCGGCGGTAGCGGTCGAAGTCGAA
>JBJTXX010000343.1:0-3094 GCA_046082485.1 Actinomycetota bacterium | reverse complement strand
CGACGGCACGGCACTCAGTTGGGTCACCCGCGTGCACGGGGCCGTCGTGTGGCTGGCGGTCGCCACGGCCCTGGCCCTGCTCTGGAGGTTGCGGCACCGTGCCGCCGACCGCCAGCGCCTCGATGCCCCGCTGGTGGCATGGGTGGTCGGCGCGATGGTGCAGGGCGGGGTTGGCTACGTGCAGTACGCGGCTGGCTTGCCCGCAGGGCTGGTGCTGGTGCACGTCGCCGGTGCCACGACGCTGGTGGGCATCACCGCGTGGCTCTGGAACGCGACCGGCAGCGTCAGCCGCTGAAGCTCTTGACGAAGGCCATCGCCCGGTCGATCAGCGACGAGAAGAACTGGCCGACCCCGCTGATGGTGTCCATGGTGGCGTGTGCGGCGCCTGATGGGTCCTGCCACAGCTGGATCACGACGAACGCGATCAAAAGGTAGAGACCGATTCGGAAAAGCGCCTTGAACTGTTCGAGGAGAGCGGACATCGGGGGGACCTCCGGGTAGGCAAAAGCCCGGGCACCTCCTGCTCCGGCACGAAAACTATCAGCGGTGACGCTGCAGATCGGTGATGCGGCCGCGGAACTCGTCGATCGTGCGGTGCAGGATGTCGGCGACGGGCTCGACCGACTCGATGCGGCCCGCCACCTGACCGGTGAGCGCGATCGCCGCCTCGAGGTCGCCGCCGAAGTAGAGGTCGCGGGTGCGGCCGAACTCGCTGAGGTCGACGTGGTCCTCGCGCTCGAGCCGGGTGGTCCGCTCGGTGCGCAGGGCCCTCAGTCCGGGGCGGCTGAACCGGTTGAGGAACACCGTGTCGGTCTCTGCGGCGTCGACGATTGCCTGTTTCCAGTTGTCGTGCACGGGCGACTCGGCAGCGCTCACCATCCGCGTGCCCATCTGCACGCCCTCGGCGCCGAGGGCGAATGCGGCAGCCATACCGGCGCCATCGGTGATGCCACCGGCAGCGACGATCGGCACGCCCACCTTGCTGGCCACCAGTGGCAGCAGCACCATCGATGCCACGTCGCGCGGGTTCTTGAACCCACCGCCCTCGCCACCTTCCACCACCAAACCATCGACACCGGCGGCGATCGCCTTGAGCGCGGCCGCAAGCGTGGGCACCACGTGGAACACGGTGAGGCCTGCCGACTTGAGCGCCGCGGTGTACTTGGTGGGGTCTCCGGCCGAGGTCGTGACGAACCTGACGTCCTGCGCCACCACGAAGTCGACGATCGATGGGTCGCGGACGAAGGCCTGCGCAATGTTCACCCCGAAGGGTCGGTCGGTGAGATCACGCATCCGACGGATTTCCTCCCTCACCGCGTCGAGTTCACCGCTCGAGGTCTCGATGATGCCGAGTCCGCCGGCGTTGCTGACGGCCGAGGCGAGCTGGCTGCGGGCGATCCAGCCCATCGGTGCCTGGATGATGGGGTAGTCGACCCCGAGCAGTTCTGACACTCGGGTGCGGACAGGAGCGGGCCGGTCGGTCATGGCGTCGACGGTATCCGCGTGTCAGCGGTCGCCCAGCACCGTGTCGTAGAGGTGATGGCAGTCGTTGGCGGTGACCAGTGTGGGGCCGTGGTCGCCGACGCGAACCACGGTGATGCTGGTGTTCTCGATGGAGCACACCAGCGAGCGGTGGATGCCGAGGGCCTCGGCGATGTAGGCATTGATCGAACCGCCATGGGCGACCACGGCAATCGTGCCACCGCGGTGCTCGGCCGCGAGTCGGTTCACCACGGTGCTGATCCGCTGCCGGAAGGCGTCGTCGCCCTCTCCGCCCGGGATGCCGTCCCACCGGCCCGTGCGACTCCAGGCCACCCACTCCGGGTCCTGCACCGCTGCCCGGCGGCGGAACTCGCCGTTGGCCCAGTCGCCCAGCCGCACCTCCTCGAGGTCGGGGTGCACCTGCACCTGCAGGCCACGGTCGGAGGCCAGCGGTGCCGCGGTCTGCAGGGCTCGCGCCAGGTGGGAACTGTGCACGGTATCGATGCGTTTGCCGGCGAGTCGTGCGGCCAGAAGGCCTGCCTGACGCACGCCGACTTCGTGCAGCGGCGGGTCGGCCGATTCGGCGCTGCCGGGAACCACGTCCGCGGACCTGCCGTGGCGGATCAGCAGCACCTCGCACTCGTGGCCCTCGGGAGCGCGAAGCGTCGGCTGGGGAACGGTCTGCGTGGGGTCGTGCTGACTCATGCGGGGAACCTACTCGCGAGTTCTTGTGCGCTCGGCGGGTCGGACGATCTAATCTGCGCGAACCACCGCACGCATGGGGGGCGCCGGCCAGTGACATTTCGATCCCGTTTCCTTGCGATGCTGCTGCTCGGCGTTGCCGCGGGTGCGCTGTGGCAGACCCCGGTGAGCGCCGAGGTTGCACCTGCCCGGGACGACACGTGCCCCGGACCCGGCATCCGTGCCCTCGTCAACGATCAGAGCACGGGTTCGAAGGTGCCCATCGAAGGTGTCGTGATCAAGGTGTCGGACCAAGCCGGTGCGGCGGTGGCAGAGGGCAAGACCGACGCGAAGGGCATTGCCCTCGTCTGCGTGCCGGAGAAGGCCACCTACACCGTGGAGGTCGACTCGGCGTCGCTGCCCGACGGGGAGGTCATCGACGGCGAGGGCAAGGTGGTCGTCGAGAAGGATCGCTTCACGACCAACATCAAGACCGTGAGCTTCTTCGCCGGCAAGGCGCAGCGCGTCACCGAGGGCTACTGGGCCCTGCTCGCCAAGTCGCTGGTGAACGGTGTCCGCCTCGGCATCGTCATCGCGATCTGTTCGGTCGGCCTTTCGCTGATCTTCGGCACCACCGGGCTCACGAACTTCGCGCACGGCGAACTGGTCACCTTCGGTGGGCTCGTGGCACACCTGCTGTCGGTGACGTGGGGCATCAACTTCATCGTCGCAGCGGTGCTCACCGTGCTGCTGGGCGGACTCTTCGGCCTGGGCCTGAACCAGGGTCTCTGGTTGCCGCTGCGACGACGGGGGATCGGCCTGATCTCACAGATGGTCGTGTCGGTGGGCCTGTCGATCATGTTCGTGAACCTCTACCTGATGCGCTTCGGCGGCGCCACGAAGCGGTACCAGGCGTTCAACGATCAGAAGG